>NZ_JBOY01000014.1:0-8191 GCF_000647775.1 Pseudomonas sp. RL
TCAGTCGGGGACTATCGCCTCAAAAAGGTCGGTAGTCGAGATACAAGGGCGGTCGGCGCTGTTCCGGCCGCCACACCGCCAGGCACGGGTCGCCGCTTCAGCGCACCACGATGCCACGTGCGGCCATATAGGCTTTGGCTTCCGGCACGGTGTACTCGCCGAAGTGGAAGATACTCGCCGCCAGCACCGCGTCGGCCTTGCCTTCAAGAATGCCATCGGCCAGGTGCTGCAGGTTGCCGACACCACCGGAGGCGATCACCGGAATGCCCACCGCCTCGCTGATCGCGCGGGTCACGCCCAGGTCGAAGCCGCTCTTCATGCCGTCCTGGTCCATGCTGGTCAACAGGATCTCGCCGGCGCCCAGGTCTTCCATCTTCTTCGCCCACAGCACGGCATCCAGGCCGGTGGGCTTGCGTCCGCCGTGGGTGAAGATTTCCCAGCGCGGCGTTTCGCCCGGCGCGGAAACCTTCTTGGCGTCGATGGCCACCACGATGCATTGCGAGCCGAAGCGCTGGGCGGCCTCGCCGACGAACTCCGGGTTGAACACCGCGGCGGTGTTGATCGACACCTTGTCGGCGCCGGCGTTGAGCAGGTTGCGGATGTCCTGCACGGTGCGCACGCCACCGCCCACGGTCAGCGGGATGAACACCTGGCTGGCCATGCGCTCGACGGTGTGCAGCGTGGTGGCGCGGTTGTCGACGCTGGCGGTGATGTCCAGGAAGGTGATCTCGTCGGCGCCCTGCTCGTTGTAGCGGCGAGCGATCTCCACCGGATCGCCGGCGTCGCGGATGTTCTCGAACTTGACGCCCTTCACCACGCGGCCGTTGTCCACGTCGAGGCAAGGGATGATGCGTTTGGCGAGGGCCATAACAGATATCTCTCGTAGGGTGGACAACCGCGCAGCGTTGTCCACCGGGTCACCAGGTATGCGGTGGACAAGCAAAGCGTTGTCCACCCTACGGCTCACATCAGCCCTTGAAGCCGTCGCACAGCGCCTGGGCTTCAGCCACGTCGAGGGTGCCCTCGTAGATGGCGCGGCCGGTGATGGCGCCGATGATGCCCGGCGCGCGGGCATCCAGCAGCTTCTGGATATCACCCAGGTTGTGGATGCCGCCGGAGGCGATCACCGGGATGCGGCTGGCGGCGGCCAGCGCGGCGGTGGCCTCGACGTTGCAGCCCTGCATCATTCCGTCCTTGGCGATGTCGGTGTAGACGATCGCGGACACGCCGTCAGCCTCGAAGCGACGCGCCAGGTCCACCGCCTGCACGCTGGACACTTCCGCCCAGCCGTCGGTGGCTACGAAACCGTCCTTGGCATCCAGGCCGACGATCACCTTGCCAGGGAACGCCTTGCAGGCCTCGCTGACGAATTCCGGCTGCTTGACCGCCTTGGTGCCGATGATCACGTAGCTGACGCCCGCCTTCACGTAGTGCTCGATGGTTTCCAGCGAACGGATGCCGCCGCCGATCTGGATCGGCAGGTTCGGGTAACGCCTGGCGATGGCAGTGACCACCTCGCCGTTGACCGGTTGCCCCTCGAAGGCGCCGTTCAGGTCGACCAGGTGCAGGCGGCGGCAACCACCTTCCACCCACTTGGCAGCCATGCTCACCGGGTCGTCGGAAAACACCGTGGAGTCTTCCATGCGGCCCTGGCGCAGGCGCACGCAGGCGCCGTCCTTCAGATCGATAGCGGGGATAATCAGCATTGCTCGGAACCTGCTCGAATCGGTAATCGGATAATCGGTAATCGATGGAAGAGGGGGCGTCAGCTCTTCTCGAGTGCCCAGACATCACTTTCGATGCTGGCGAAGCGGTCGGCCAGCAGCGCCTGCACGTCGGCAATCGCCCTGTTGTAGTAGTGCGGGGCGACTTCGCGGCCAATCAGCTCGAGGACTTCCAGTACCTCGAACGAGCCCAGCTCCAGCTCGAAGCGCTCCTCCAGGAAGCGCTTGAGCACCTGCGCGGCGGCCTGCTCCTGGGCGGCCTCCAGCTTCAGCGCCCCCAGCGCGCCCTTGCCGCGGCTCACCAGCGCCCGTCCCAGGCCACGAAGTTCTGCAGCAGCTGCAGGCCGTGGGTGTGGCTCTTTTCCGGGTGGAACTGCACGGCGAAGCGCGAACCTTCGGCCAGCACGGCGGCGAAATCCACGCCGTAATGACCACGGCCCACCACCTGGCGCGGATTGCCGGCCTCGATGTAGTAGCTGTGCACGAAGTAGAAGCGCGCCCGGTCGGGAATGTTGTGCCACAGCGGATGGCTGACCACCTGCTCGACCTCGTTCCAGCCCATGTGCGGCACCTTGAGGTGCTCGCCGTCCTCGTGCAAGTCCTTGCCGAAGAAGCGCACCTGGCCAGGGAACAGGCCGATGCAGTCGACGCCGCCGTTCTCCTCGCTGCGCTCCATCAGCGCCTGCATGCCGACGCAGATGCCGAGGAACGGGCGATCCTGGCTGACCTCGCGCACCAGCGCATCGAAGCCCAGGCGGCGGATTTCGGCCATGCAATCGCGGATGGCGCCCACGCCGGGGAACACCACGCGATCCGCCTCGCGGATCACCTGGGCGTCGCTGGTCACCAGCACACGGCCGGCACCGACATGTTCCAGGGCCTTGGCCACCGAGTGCAGGTTGCCCATGCCGTAGTCGATGACGGCGACGGTCTGCATCACAGGCATCCCTTGGTGGAGGGCATCTGCCCGGCCATGCGCTCGTCCAGGGTCAGGGCCATGCGCAGCGCGCGGCCGAAGGCCTTGAACACGGTTTCGATCTGGTGGTGGGTGTTGCTGCCACGCAGGTTGTCGATGTGCAGGGTCACCTGGGCGTGGTTGACGAAGCCCTGGAAGAATTCCTGGAACAGGTCCACATCGAACTTGCCGACCGTCGCGCGGGTGTAGGGCACGTTCATGACCAGGCCCGGACGCCCGGAGAAGTCGATCACCACGCGCGACAGGGCTTCGTCCAGCGGCACGTAGGAATGCCCGTAGCGGGTCATGCCCTTCTTGTCGCCAACCGCCTTGGCGAACGCCTGGCCGAGGGTGATGCCCACGTCTTCCACGGTGTGGTGGTCGTCGATGTGCAGGTCGCCCTGGCATTCGATGTCCAGATCGATCAGCCCGTGGCGGGCGATCTGGTCGAGCATGTGCTCGAGGAAGGGCACGCCGATGGCGAAGTTCGCCTTGCCGGTGCCATCGAGATTGACCGCCGCCTTGATGCGGGTTTCCAGGGTGTTGCGTTCGACGAACGCCTTACGTTCGACCATGACCAGCTCCGCAAAAGAACAGAGGGCGCCGTGGACGTTTTCCACAGCCCGAAGGGCGCGCATTATAGGCCGGAACCCGCGCGCCGGGGAACCGCGCGGCCCTTGGGCAGCCGGCGCGCGGCTTGCTACCCTAGCCGCCTTTCTTTTCCGCAGCGATGCCGCCATGCCTGTCTACGTCGAATGCCCCGCCCAGCTCACCGAGCAGGACCGCCAGGACCTGCTCAACGTCTATGCCGACGCGCCCGACTGGCTGCTGCCGCCGTTCGCCGCCGGCGCCGCGCTGATCGAGCAGTGCCTGGCCGACGGCAGCCTGCGCGTGGCGCGCTTCAACGGCCGCCTGCTGGGCGCCGCGCGCCTGCAGCCCGTCGGCGACTTCCTGCGCCTGTCGCACCTGTGCGTGCGTGCGCTGACCCGGGGCCGCGGCGTGGCCCGTCGCCTGGTCGACGAGGCGCGCCGCGAGGCGCAGCAACAGGACCTGCTGCTGGTGCTGGCCGCCGATCCGGCCCAGGAAGCCGCCGAGCAACTGGCCGCGCATCTGATGCTGCCGCTGAGGGCGCTGTGAACACTCACCCGTTCGCCACGCTCGGCCCGGACCAGGTGCTCGATGCGGTGGAAAGCCTGGGCCTGGTCAGCGACGCCCGCGTGCTGGCGCTGAACAGCTACGAGAACCGCGTCTATCAGGTGGGCATCGAGGATGGCGAACCGCTGATCGCCAAGTTCTATCGCCCGCAGCGCTGGAGCGATGCGGCGATCCGCGAGGAACACGCCTTCACCGAGGAACTGGCCGAGGCCGAAGTGCCAGTGGTGGCGCCATTGCGCCGCGATGGCGAGAGCCTGTTCGAGCACGGCGGCTTTCGTTTCGCGCTGTTTCCGCGCCGGGGCGGTCGCGCGCCGGAGCCGGGCGATCTGGACCAGCTGTATCGCCTCGGCCAGCTGCTTGGCCGCCTGCATGCCATCGGCGCCAGCCGCCCGTTCCGCGAACGCGAAACGCTGACGGTGACCAACTTCGGCCACGCCTCGCTGGCCACCCTGCGCGACAGCCCGCTCCTGCCTGCCAGCCTGCGCGCCGACTATGTGGCCGCCGCCAAGGCGCTGCTGGAACGGCTGGACCGGCTGTTCGTCGCCACGCCCTACAGCGCCATTCGCCTGCATGGCGACTGCCACCCGGGCAATCTGCTGGAGCGCGATGGCAGCTTCCATGTGGTCGACCTGGACGACTGCCGCATGGGCCCGGCCCTGCAGGACCTGTGGATGCTGCTGTGCGGCGACCGTCAGGAACGCCTGCGTCAGCTCTCCGAGCTGGCCGACGGCTATGCGGAATTCCATGACTTCCCGACCCGCCAGCTGCCGCTGCTGGAAGGCCTGCGCAGCCTGCGCCTGCTGCACCACAGCGCCTGGCTGGCGCGGCGCTGGGACGACCCGGCGTTCCCGCCGGCCTTCCCCTGGTTCACCACGGAAAACTACTGGCGCCAGCAGATCGGCCTGCTGCGCGAGCAACTGATGGCGGTGGATGAGGAGCCGTTGCGGGTGTATTGAGGCGCCACGCCAGGCTTCGCTAACTGGCACCCCTGTAGCGCCCGTCGCGATGATTGAGCGCCAGCACCAGGTTGAGCGACACCGCCCCCAGCACCGACAGCAGCACCCGATCCGCCGGCACGATGGCGATGGCCGCCAGCACGATCAGCGCGTCCACCGCCATCTGCACCTGCCCGGCGCGCAGGCCGAAGCGTTCCTGCAGAAACAGCGCCAGGATGTTCACCCCGCCCAGGCTGGCGCGGTGGCGGAACAGCATGAGCAGGCCGACGCCAATCATGAAGCCGCCGAACAGCGCGGCGTACAGCGGTTCGACATGGGAGAAGGCGACCCAGCCGGGGGTCAGCTCGACGAACAGCGAAACCAGCGCCACCGCGCAGAAGGTGCGCAGGGTGAACTTCCAGCCCATGCGCCACAGTGCCAGGGCATAGAACGGCAGGTTGATCAGGAAGAACATGCCGCCCAGCGGCCAGTCGCCCCAGTAGTTGAGCAGGAAGGCCAGCCCCACCGTGCCACCGCTGAGCAGCCCGGCCTGGGCGAAGAAGCTGATGCCCAGGGCGATCAGCGCGCAACCCAGCGGCAGGGCCTGGATGTCCTCCCACCAGGCATGGCGCACGGCCGCGTCACTCATGCGCGGCGGCGACTCCAGGCTTCGAAGGCGTAGGCCGGCGCGTCACCCTCGGCGGCATGCGCTGCATGGCTGTCGCGTTGCCACTCGTGGTCCAGCCATTCCGGGAAGTGCGCATCACCGGCCGGCTCCAGCTCGATGCGGGTCAGGTACAGGCGCTCGGCCAGCGGCAGCGCCTGGGTATACAGCTGCGCGCCGCCGATCAGCATCAGTTCGTCCACGCCCTGCTCGCGCGCCCAGGCGTCGGCGCGCACCAGGGCATCCTCCAGCGAGCCGAACACCTCGGCGCCCTCCAGACGCAGGTCCGCCTGGCGGCTGACCACGATGTTCAGCCGCCCGGGCAGCGGACGGCCGAGGGAATCCCAGGTCTTGCGGCCCATGATGATCGGCTTGCCGAGGGTCATGGTCTTGAAGTGCCTGAGGTCGGCCGGCAGGTGCCAGGGCATCTGGTTGTCGAGGCCGATCACCCGGTTGCGAGCCAGGGCGGCGATCATGGCGAGGGGGAGGCGAGTGCTGTTCATGGGGCGCGAGAATAGCGCCGGAAGGTTTGCAGTGTGAACAGATCGCGGGGGAAATGTTTGGCACTGCCAACACTTTCGGGAGCGGTTATCCTCGACGCCAGTTTCCACTGCGAGTGTTGCCGTGTCCTCTGCGCCCCTTTCCCGCCTCGACCGTCTCTGGCTCTGCGAAGCGATTCGCCTGCGCGAGGAGCAGTCCGGACCGCTGGAGGACGGCGAGATCAACCGGCGTGCCCGCCTCGCCGGCCCGTCCCTGGAAACGCGCATCGAATCCCGCGCCCTGCAACTGGCCGAGCGTGACGGACAGCGCGGCGCTCTCCGTCACTGGCGCCAGGGGGCACGGCTGGGTCTGCTGATCCTGCTCCTGCTGGCCGTGCTCACCGGCGCCGGTCTGGCATTCGCCGCCCTGGGTGACGGCCAGCGTCCGGTCAACGTGTTCTGGGCGCTGGGCAGCCTGCTCGGCCTGCATCTGCTTACGCTGTTTGGCTGGCTGCTCGGGCTGCTGCTGACCCGCGACGCGGGCGGGGCTTTGGGGCGGCTCTGGCTGTGGCTCAGCGAACGGCTGGCGCGGGACGCCCAGGCCGCGCAACTGGCGCCGGCGCTGATGATCCTGCTGCGGCGCCGGCGACTGGCCCGCTGGGGACTGGGCACGCTGGTCCATGGCCTCTGGCTGGTGACCCTGCTCAGCGCGCTGGCGATGCTGCTGGCCATGCTGTCCACCCGGCATTACAGCTTCGTCTGGGAAACCACCCTGCTGGGCGCCGACAGCTTCGTGAGGCTGACCCAGGCGCTGGGCGCCCTGCCGGCGCTGTTGGGCTTCGGTCTGCCGGACATCGAACAGATCCGCGCCAGCGGTGCGTCCCCGCTGCGCGAGGACAGCGCCCGCCAGGCCTGGGCAGTGTGGCTGCTGGGCGTGCTGCTGATCTACGGTCTGCTGCCACGCCTGCTGTTGGGACTGCTCTGCCTGTGGCGCTGGCGTCGCGGTGTGCGACGTCTGCGCCTGCCCCTGGACGCGCCCGGCAACGCCCTGCTCCGTGAGCGCCTGCAACCGCCCAGCGAACGGCTCGGCGTGCAGGACGCCGCACCCACCGCGCTGCCGGAATCGCGCGCCGGCGCGTTCGCCGCCGAAGCCGAGGGCCGGCTGCTGGTCGGCATCGAGCTGGACCCTGCCTACCCCTGGCCGCCCGTTCTGCCTGCAGGCGTCGGCAACGCCGGCGTGCTGGACAGCCGCGAACAGCGGCGCCAGCTGCTGGAGCGCCTGGCCCAGCGCCCGGCCGCGCGCCTGCTGCTGGCCTGCGACCCGCGTCGCTCGCCGGATCGCGGCACGCTGGCGCTGCTCGGCGAACTGTCGCGCAGCGCGGCGGCCACCCGCGTCTGGCTGCTGCCGGTGGATACCGATGCCGCGCGCCTGGAGGACTGGCGCGCCGCGCTGCAGCGCCTCGGTCTGGCCGAGGCGTCCCTGGACTGGCTGGAGAAGGGCCATGACTGAGCCGCTGAAACTGGCCGTGGTCGGCCACACCAATGTCGGCAAGACCTCGCTGCTGCGCACCCTGACCCGCGACGTCGGCTTCGGCGAGGTCTCGCACCGGCCGAGCACCACGCGCCACGTCGAGGGCGCGCGGCTGTCGGTGGATGGCGAGGCGCTGCTGGAGCTGTACGACACGCCCGGATTGGAAGATGCCATCGAGCTGCTCGACTACCTCGAACGCCTGGCGCCCTCCGGTGAACGCCTCGACGGTCCGGCCCGCGTGGAACGCTTCCTCGCCGGCCCCGAGGCGCGGCAGCGTTTTGAACAGGAGGCCAAGGTGCTGCGCCAGCTGCTGGCCTCGGACGCCGGGCTGTATGTGATCGACGCCCGCGAGCCGGTGCTGGCCAAGTACCGCGACGAGCTGAGCGTGCTGGCCGACTGCGGCAAGCCGCTGCTGCCGGTGCTCAACTTCGTGCGCGACCCGTTGCAGCGCGAGGAGGAATGGCGCGCCGCCCTGGCACGGCTGGGCCTGCATGCGCTGGTGCGCTTCGACACCGTGGCGCCACCCGAGGACGGCGAGCGGCGTCTCTACGAGAGCCTGGCGCTGCTGCTGGAGTCCGCCCGAGCGCGCCTGGAGCGGCTGATCCAGGCCCACGAGCAGCAGGCTACGGAACGCCTGCAGGCGGGACGCCAGCTCATCGCCGAGCTGCTGGTCGACGTGGCCGCCGGCCGCCGCCGCGTGCCGGACGACCCCGAGCGGGAGCGCCGCGCCACCGGCGAGCTGCGCGAG
>NZ_JBOY01000015.1:0-18823 GCF_000647775.1 Pseudomonas sp. RL
GCTGCCGGCGGTGCGCGCCGCGCTGCTGGACCGCCAGCGCGCCTTCCGAGCCGCGCCCGGGCTGATCGCCGACGGTCGCGACATGGGCACGGTGGTGTTTCCTGACGCGCCGCTGAAGATTTTCCTGACGGCCAGCGTGGAAGAGCGCGCACGTCGCCGCTATCTTCAGTTGAAGGAAAAGGGCGAGGCTGTTAACCTCGCGGGTCTTTTCGAGGAGATCCGCGCGCGCGATGAGCGCGACACGCAGCGGGCCACCGCGCCGCTCAAGCCGGCTGACGATGCGCTGCTGCTGGACTCGACCGAACTGAGCATCGAGCAGGTGCTCGAAAGAATTCTTGGCGAAGCCGCTGCCCGCGGACTCGTCGGGTAAGTCGATCGCTTCGCCACGAAGGATCGCAAGGAAGCTTGCAGGGAACCAGTCCATGTCCTGCGAGCGTCTTTTACATGAACGAACCCACATTTGGCTGGAGTGTGGCTTTGGGCGGATCCACCGCCTTGAACAACAGGAATCAACATGAGCGAAAGCTTTGCAGAACTTTTTGAAGAAAGCCTGAAGTCCCTGGACATGCAGCCCGGTGCCATCATCACCGGCATCGTGGTCGACATCGATGGTGACTGGGTCACCGTCCACGCCGGCCTGAAGTCCGAGGGCGTCATCCCGGTCGAGCAGTTCTATAACGAACAGGGCGAGCTGACCATCAAGGTAGGTGACGAAGTTCACGTCGCGCTGGACGCGGTGGAAGACGGCTTCGGTGAAACCAAGCTGTCCCGCGAAAAAGCCAAGCGCGCCGAGTGCTGGATCGTTCTGGAAGCTGCTTTCGCTGCTGAAGAAGTGGTCAAGGGCGTCATCAATGGCAAGGTGAAGGGCGGCTTCACCGTCGACGTCAACGGCATCCGCGCGTTCCTGCCGGGTTCCCTGGTCGACGTGCGTCCGGTGCGTGATACCACTCACCTGGAAGGCAAGGAACTGGAATTCAAGGTCATCAAGCTCGACCAGAAGCGCAACAACGTTGTCGTTTCCCGTCGCAGCGTCCTGGAAGCCGAGAACAGCGCCGAGCGTGAAGCTCTGCTGGAATCCCTGCAGGAAGGCCAGCAGGTCAAGGGTATCGTCAAGAACCTCACCGACTACGGCGCGTTCGTCGACCTGGGCGGCGTGGACGGCCTGCTGCACATCACCGACATGGCCTGGAAGCGCATCAAGCATCCGTCGGAAATCGTCAACGTTGGCGACGAGATCGACGTCAAGGTCCTGAAGTTCGACCGCGAGCGCAACCGCGTCTCCCTGGGTCTGAAGCAGCTGGGCGAAGATCCGTGGGTCGCCATCAAGGCCCGTTACCCGGAAGGCACCCGTGTTCAGGCTCGCGTCACCAACCTGACCGACTACGGCTGCTTCGCCGAGCTGGAAGAAGGCGTCGAGGGTCTGGTGCACGTGTCCGAAATGGACTGGACCAACAAGAACATCCACCCGTCCAAGGTCGTTCAGGTCGGCGACGAAGTGGAAGTCATGGTCCTGGACATCGACGAAGAGCGTCGTCGTATCTCCCTGGGTATCAAGCAGTGCAAGTCCAACCCGTGGGAAGACTTCTCGTCCAGCTTCAACAAGGGCGACAAGATCTCCGGCACCATCAAGTCGATCACCGATTTCGGTATCTTCATCGGCCTGGACGGCGGCATCGACGGTCTGGTTCACCTGTCCGACATCTCCTGGAACGAGCCGGGTGAAGAAGCCGTTCGCCGCTTCAAGAAGGGCGACGAGCTGGAAACCGTCATCCTCTCCGTCGATCCGGAGCGTGAGCGCATCTCCCTGGGCATCAAGCAACTGGAAGACGATCCGTTCTCCAGCTATGCCTCCTCCCACGAGAAGGGCAGCATCGTTCGCGGCAAGGTGAAGGAAGTTGACGCCAAGGGCGCGGTCATCGACCTGGGCAACGACATCGAAGCCACCCTGAAGGCTTCCGAAATCAGCCGTGACCGCGTCGAAGACGCCCGTAACGTGCTGAAGGAAGGCGACGAAGTCGAAGCCAAGATCATCAGCATCGACCGCAAGTCCCGCGTCATCAGCCTGTCCATCAAGTCCAAGGATGTCGAGGACGAGAAGGACGCGATGAAGGAACTGCGTACCAAGCAGGAAACCGAGACCACCGGTCCGACCACCATTGGTGATCTGATCCGTGCTCAGATGGAAAACCAGAACTAAGTTCTGATTTCCTGCTGATGAAAAAGGGCGACTTCGGTCGCCCTTTTTTGTTGCTGCGAATACCGGGCGCGGCTCACCTGTGGGGTCGGCTTACACCGGGCCTACGGAGTCAGGCCGGCGCAGGGTGTTGCGCCTACCTTCGTCGGCCGGGATAAACCCGGCCCCACAACGTCCGCTTCCGCCAGAACGTAGGGTGGTCAACGCCACACATTGGCCACCGCAGCGGCCGGAACAGCGCCAACCGCCTTACACGAACACCTCCGCAAAGAACGCCTTCATGTCTTGCCACGAGCGCTCATCGGCTTCCCGCTGATAGCCGATATCGAGCGTCGCCGTGCGCCGCTGGTCGGCCTGCGGGTTGGTGAAGCCGTGGCGAGCGCCGGGGTGGATCACCAGCCGGTAGTCCGCACCCGCCTCGCGCATCTCGTCCTGGAACGCCTGCAACTGCTCGGACGTGGTCATGCTGTCTGCCTCGCCGTGTTCCACCAGAATGCGTGCCCTGACGCTGCCTGGGGTCGCCGGCACCGTCGGCGCCAGCCGGCCATGGAAGCTGACCACGCCCGCCAGTGGCAGCCCCTGGCGGGCCATGTCGAGTACCAGCTTGCCGCCGAAGCAGTAACCGATCGCGCCGATACGACGCGGGTCGACTTCCGGCTGGCGCAGCAGCAGATCCAGCGCCGCCTCGAAGCGCTGCCGGGTGATTTCCACGCTGGCCGTGGCGGCCTGCATGAGGGTGCGGGCCTCGCCCGGGTCGGTGGTGGTCCTGCCCTCGCCGTACATGTCCAGCGCCAGCGCGGCGTAGCCGAGCGCCGCCAGTTCGCGGGTACGGCGCTGAATGTAGTCGTTGAGTCCCCAGAACTCGGGTGCCACCAGGATGCCCGGGCGCGGTCCATGCTCGGCTTCGTCGCTGGACAGGTAGCCCCGCAGCGCCGTACCGTCGGCGCTCTGGTAGGTCAGTTCGCGGGTGTGGATTTCGGCCTGGGCAAGGCCGTCGGAAGAGGGGATGCTCATGACGTTTTCTCCGCTGCGGGACTTATCAAGGAGGCACTGAGATCGTCCGCAGGTTCCCTGTGTCATTTTGTCCTGCAGGGCGGGGGGAGAAGTGGTAGGCTGCGCGCCGCCCTTGTCCGGGCGAACTGCGAGTGCTTTACCCGAATGTCTGCTCCTTCCGATTCTGCCGGCTATATCCAGCGCGGCAGTGCCGATTACCGCCGGGCCACCCTGGCGCTGTTCTGTGCCGGTTTTGCCACCTTCGCCCTCCTGTACTGCGTGCAACCGCTGCTTCCCCTGCTGGCGGCGCACTTTCGCGTGTCCGCCGCGAGCAGCAGCCTGGTCCTGTCGCTGACCACCCTGAGCCTGGCGCTGGCCATGCTGGTGGCCGGCGCGCTGGCCGAGAGCTGGGGGCGCAAGCCGGTGATGGTCGCCGCCCTGGGTCTGGCCAGCGTGCTGGGCATCGCCAGCGCCCTGGTGGACGACTGGCAGGCGCTGCTGGTGTTGCGCACCCTGCTGGGACTGGCGCTCAGCGGCCTGCCGGCGCTGGCCATGGCGTATGTGGGCGAGGAGTTCGATCCGCCCTCGCTGCCGGCGGCGATGGGACTCTATATCGGCGGTACCGCGCTGGGCGGCCTGCTCGGTCGCCTGCTGGCCGGCCTGTTCGCCGATCTGGGTGGCTGGGAGCTGGCGCTCGGCGGCATCGCCGGTCTCGGTCTGCTGGCGCTGCTGCTGTTCCACTGGCTGCTGCCGCCGTCGCGGCATTTCCGCGCGCAGCCGCTGTCGCTGCGCACGCTGCTGGGCAACTTCCGCCTGCACCTGGCCAACCGCGAGCTGCGCATCCTGTTCAGCATCGCCTTCCTGCTGATGGGCGGCTTCGTTGCGCTGTTCAACTACATTGGCTTCCGCCTGGCGGCGGCACCGTTCGGCTTGTCCTCGACGGTGATCGGCTTGCTGTTCACCGTCTATCTGCTCGGCATCCTCAGCGCCGGCTGGGGCGGGCGGCTGGTGCCGCGCTTCGGCGCGCCGCGCGTGATGCTGGGCGGCCTGATGATCATGCTGCTGGGTGTGACGCTGTGTGCGCTGCCCTGGCTGCCGGCGGTGGCGCTCGGCCTCGGCCTGGTGACCCTGGGCTTCTTCGCCACCCACGCGGTGGCCAGCGGCCAGGTGGGCCAGCGCGCCAAGGGCGCCAAGGCGCAGGCCTCGGCCCTGTACCTGTGCGCCTATTACCTGGGTTCCAGCGTGATCGGCTACTGCGGCGGCTGGGTGTGGAGCCACGCCGGCTGGCTGCCGCTGCTGGTGCTGCTGTCCGGCGTGTTCCTGCTGGCCAGCCTGCAGAGCCTGCGCCTGGCCCGGGGCTGATCAGTCGACCCGCTCCGCCGGCCGGCTGTCCACGGGCGGGTAGGGGGGCGGGGTGATGCCCATCGATACATAGATGCTGGTAAAGGTATCCATGCCCATCTGCGCCGGCTTGATCCACTCCACCGGCATGTACAGCAGGCCGCCACCCACCGGGATCGGCGCGGTGGGCACCAGCACCGCGAGGTAGCGTCGACCGTTGATCACGACGGGCTCTGGATTGGGCAGCAGCGCCAGCACCGCCACGCCGTCGCCGCCGAAGAAGCACCAGACCGGGCTCATGGCGGCAATGTCGGCGTCTTCCTTCTGGTCCAGCAGGCCAACGAAGCGGTCAGTCAGCCCGTACAGCTTGCCTAGTAGCGGAATGCGCTCGACCGTCAGCTTGAACAGCCTGGCCAGCGGCTTTTTCAGCCCCAACTGCACCGCCAGCCCCAGCGGGTAGATGGCGACGATGAGGATCAGCGTGCCGAGCAGGTAGGCCAGCTTCGGGCTTTCCACGAACGGATAGCCGAGGACGGCGAACAACTGGCCGACACCGGTGGACGGGCCGGCGAAGCGGTTGAGCAGGCTGACGATCCAGGTGACCAGCGCCAGGGTAAGGGTCAGGGGCAGCAGGGCCAGCAGACCGGCCAGCCAGGTGGTGACGATGGACTTGAAACCTCGGGACAGGAGCATGGCGAATCCGGACAGGGCAGGCGAAGGGCCTCCATTCTGGCCATTCCGCTAGCGGCTGCAAGCGGGGCTCTGTCTCATTTTTCTACCGGCTCACGGTAAGCGCCGGGCGTCAGGCGCGTCCATTTGCGAAACGCCCGGTGAAACGCCGAGGCCTCCGAGAAACCCAGTTGCTCGGCGATCTCCTGGATGGACAGTTCCGGGCGGCCGAGCAGGTAGATGGCGCGGTCGCGGCGCAGCTGGTCCTTGATGACCTGGAAGCTGCTGCCTTGCTCGCGCAAGCGCCGGCGCAGGGTCTGCGGGCTGCAGTTGAGCTGGCGGGCCAGCTGTTCCAGGTCCGGCCACTGGCGGCAGTCGCGGCCGAGCAGGCGCTGGATGCGCACGATCAGCGAGTCGTCGCCTGCCGGACGGCTGAGCAGGTCGGCGGGCGCCTGTTCGAGAAAGTGCTTGAGGGTGCGCTCGTCCTGCAGCAGCGGCTGATCCAGGTGCGCGGCGGCGAAGCGCAGCCCGGTGAAGCCGGCGGCAAAGCGCCGCACGCCGGGAAACAGCAGGTCGTACTCGGCGACATGCTGCGGCTGCGCATAGGCGAAACAGAGCTCCTCGAGGGCGATGCGCTGGCCGATCAGCCAACTGGCCAGGCGATGCCAGATCAGCAGCAGGCTTTCGCTGAGGAAATGCTCGGGGTCATGGGCCGGTTCCACCCGCAGGCACAGCCAGGCCTGCGCGCCCTCGCGACGCAGCGTGAACTCGGGGCTGCCGGGGAACAGTCGATAGAAGCGGATGCCACGCCGCAGGGCCTTCTCCAGGGTGCCGCAATGGATGATGGCGCAGGCCATCATGGCAAAGGTGCCGGGCAGGCTGGCCTGGCCGGCCAGTCCCAGGTACTCGTCGTCGAGGTGCCGCCAGAGCAGGCGGATCAGTCGTGCGTATTGCGCCGCTGTCACCCGTGCGGCGGACTCCTCCAGCACGGCGGGCGGCAGGCCGGCTTCGCTCAGCAGCGCCGGGATGTCCAGGTCGCGCAACCGCGCCCCGTGCAGCGCGGCGCGGACGAAATGACTGGCAATGGTGCGTTCGCGCATGGTGGCTTCCCTGGCTCAGGCGCTCGATGGTAGTCAGCCGGGGCGGGCGCGGACAAGCGCGTTTGCATCAGCCCGGTCGAGCGTTCGGGTCATTGAGCGCGGGATGCCCGCCGGCCTAGGCTTGCCGGACCTTCAAGAAGGAGTCCGCCATGCCCGGTCCCCTGGCCTCGCTGAAAGTCCTCGATTTCTCCACCCTGCTGCCCGGGCCGTTCGCCTCGCTGCTGCTGGCCGACCTCGGCGCCGAGGTGCTGCGCATCGAATCGCCGAGCCGGCCCGATCTGCTGCGCCTGCTGCCGCCCCGCGTGCAGGGCGCCTCCGCCGCCCATGCCTGGGTCAACCGCAACAAGCGCAGCCTGGCGCTGGACCTCAAGCAACCGGCGGCGCGGGAGGTGGTGCATGATCTGCTGCGCGACTACGACATCCTCATCGAGCAGTTTCGCCCCGGCGTGATGGAACGCCTCGGGCTCGGCTACGAGGCCCTGAAGCGTATCAATCCGCGGCTGATCTACGTGTCCATCACCGGCTACGGCCAGACCGGCCCGTACCGGGCGCGCGCCGGTCACGACATCAACTACCTGGCGGTCAGCGGCCTGGCCGCCGGCACCGGCCGGCGCGACAGTGGCCCGGTGCCGCAGGGCGTGCAGATCGCCGACCTGGCCGGCGGCTCGTTGCACGGCGTGGTGGGTCTGCTTGCGGCGGTGATCCAGCGCCAGCTCAGCGGCGAAGGCCAGCAGGTGGATGTCAGCATGACCGACTGCGCCTTCAGCCTGCACGCGCTGGGCGGCGCCGCCGCGCTGGCCGGCGGCGCGGAGCCCGGCCTGGAAAACCAGCCGCTCAACGGCGGCGGCTTCTACGACTACTACCGCACCCGCGATGGGCGCTGGCTGGCCGTCGGCTGCCTGGAGCCGCAATTCCTGCAGGCCTTCTGCCAGGTCCTCGGACGCCCGGAGCTGGCGGCGCGCGGCCTGTCGCAACGGGCGCAGGACCAGCAGGCCCTCAAGGGCGAGTTCGCCGCCGAGATCGAACGGCGCAGCCTGGCCGAGTGCCAGGCACTGTTCGCCGACCTGGACGCCTGCGTGGAGCCGGTGCTGTCCTTCTCCGAAGCCTTGGAGCATCCGCAGATCGCGGCCCGCGATCTGGTCACCGAAGTCCCCGGCCCGTCCGGCCCGTTGCGCCAGCTGGCCTGCCCGCTGAAGTTCTCCGCCGGCCTGCCACCGCCACGACACAGTGGCGCGGCGCTGGGCGAGCATGGCGAACAGGTGCTGCGCGAACTGGGCTATGACGAGGAGCGGATTCGTGGGTTGCGAGATGGCGGGGTGCTGGGCTGAGCCAAACGTAGCGCAGCTGCGGGAAAAGCTCGCGGCTAAAGCCGCTCCTACAAAAAGCAGGCCCCCCGCACGAACCTGTAGGAGCGACTTCAGTCGCGAGCTTCTGGCTGAGGCTCGAAGCCTGGTTCTGGCCGCCGGGCAGATCTGCACGGGAACTGGTGGCGTGTCGGTGTGCGTAGGAGCGGCTTCAGCCGCGGTTGTCGACAGGCGGTACCAGAAGCATCGCGGCTAAAGCCGCTCCAACGCAACGCGGGTTTGCACGCGTGGAACGGCCCCTCAGTCCAGCAACGACAGATTCACCGGCTCCTGGTGATTGTCTTCCACGCGCACGCTCAGGCGACCGTCGCCCAGGCGGGCTTCCAGGCGCTGGCCGACGTGGGTCTGGCGGGCGTCGCGGATGGCGTGGCCCTGTTCGTCCAGCAGGATGCTGTAGCCCCGTCCCAGGGTAGCCAGCGGACTGACCACCTGCAGGGTCTGCGCCAGCGCGGCGAGTTGCAGGCGGCGCTGGCGCAGGCCGGCCAGGGTGGCGCGCGGCAGGCGTTCGGCGAGGCTGTCCAGGCGCTGGCGCAGCAGGGCCAGCTGGCGTCCGGGATGGCGGCTGGCCAGGCGATGCTCCAGGCGCAGCAGGCGTTCCCGGGACTGTCCCAGACGGCGCTGCAGCGCCTGATGCAGACGCCGCTCCAGATCGTCCACACGCAGTGCCAGTTGCTGCAGGCGTTCGCCGGGATGGCGCAGGCGGCGCAGCAGGCCTTCCAGACGCAATTGTTCGCGGTGCAGGTGTTGGCGCATGCACAGCTGCAGGCGGCGTTCCAGCACCGCCAGGCGTTGCTGCAGGTCGGCGCTGTGCGGCGCCAGCAGTTCGGCGGCGGCCGAGGGCGTGGGCGCGCGCATGTCGGCGACAAAGTCGCAGATCGATACGTCGGTCTCGTGGCCCACGGCGCTGACCGTCGGGGTGACGCAGGCGGCCAAGGCGCGGGCAACCGCTTCCTCGTTGAAGCACCAGAGGTCTTCCAGCGAGCCGCCGCCGCGGGCCAGGATCAGCGCGTCGAAGCCCTGGCGATCGGCCAACTGCAAGGCGCGGACGATCTGCGCGGTGGCCTCGCGGCCCTGCACGGCGGTGGGCACCAGGGTCAGTTCCACCTGCGGCGCGCGGCGGCGGAACACCGAGATGATGTCGCGGATCACCGCACCGGTCGGTGAACTGACAATGCCGATGCGCCGCGGATGGCTGGGCAGCGGACGCTTGCGCTCGGCGGCGAACAGCCCCTCGTCGCTCAGCTTGCCCTTCAGCGCTTCGAAGGCCAGGCGCAGCGCGCCGTCGCCGGCCGGCTCGACGCTGTCGAGAATCAACTGGTAGTCGCCACGCCCCTCGAACAGCGAGACCTTGCCACGCACCCGCACTGCCAGCCCGTCGCGCAGCGCCTGGCGCACGCGCAGGGCGTTCTGCCGGAACAGTGCGCAGCGCACCTGGGCCTGGCCGTCCTTGAGGGTGAAATACACGTGGCCGGAGGCCGGCCGGGCCAGGTTGGAGATTTCGCCTTCCACCCACACCTGGGCGAAGACATCCTCCAGCAGCAGGCGGGCACGGTTGTTGAGCTGGCTGACGCTCAGCACCTCGCGGTCGAGGTGGAGGCGTTCGAAGGGGTCGTTACGCATGGCGGCGATGATACGTGAATCACCCACGCGTCGCGTGGTTGCGCTGGTAAGTGGACTCGCCCATGGCGGCGATCTGCCCTTCGATCAGCGCCTCGAAAGGGCGCAGCAGATCGTCGAAGCGGTGCTCCGGCTCCAGCCGGGAGAGGGTTTCCACGATGGCTTCCAGGGTGGACAGCGCGCCCGGCTGCGGCGCCTTGCGCAGGCGGTAGCGGGAGGTCAGCCCCTCCGGCAGGCACAGACGCGGCAGGCTTTCCAGGCAGGGGTTGAGGTAAAGCAGCTTGCGCGCCTTGCGCCAGGTGCCGTCGGGAACGATCAGTTGCAGCGGGCGTTCATCGGCGCGCTGCGGCGTGGGCAGTTCGGCCTGCTCGCCGGGAAACAGCAGCAGGCTGCGGTAGGCGGGATCGGCCAGGCGCTCGGCCAGTTCGTCGCCGAAGGTTTCGCCGACCAGCAGCTCGGCATTCACCAGCCCCAGCGTCGCCAGCCGCGCGGTGTTCAGCGCGTGGCCGCTTTCGTCCGGGTGCTGCAGGATCAGCACGCGGGTGCGGCTGTCCAGGCGCGGGATCAGTGCGCACAGGCAGTGGCTCAGCGGGCGTCGGCAACGGGGGCAGGTGGGGCGGGGCATGAGGTATCCATTGGCGAGAAAAGCATCGTGGCTGAAGCGCTCCCACGAAAGCGGCGCCGTGCATGAACCTGTGGGAGCGAATTCATTCGCGAGCCCTTGGGTGAGACCTGCAGCCTGGCCGGCCGCACCTGGCCGGCCACCGAAAAGCTCGCGGACGAGTCCGCTCCCACAAAAGAAGGATCACTGCAGACTCTGCTGCCGATCCCGTCGGTAGGGGAACACGTCGATCACCTTGCCCTCGCGGATGGCGTCCTGCAGGCTTTTCCAGTAATCGGCGTCGAACAGGTCGCCGTGCAGCTGGCTGAACAGGCGACGCTGCCTGATGTCGACGAACAGGAAGCGCGGGAATTCCTCGGGGAACACGTCGTTGGGGCCGACCGAGTACCAGGGCTCGGCGGACATCTCGTCCTCGGGGAAGCGTGGCGGCGGGATGTGCCGGAAGTTCACCTCGGTGAGGTAGCAGATCTCGTCGTAGTCGTAGAACACCACGCGGCCGTGGCGGGTGACGCCGAAGTTCTTCAGCAGCATGTCGCCGGGGAAGATGTTGGCCGCCGCCAGCTGCTTGATGGCCTGGCCGTAATCCTCCAGCACCTCGCGTTGCTGGGCCTCGCTGGCGCCTTCCAGATACAGGTTCAGCGGCGTCATGCGCCGCTCGGTCCAGCAGTGGCGCACCAGCACGGTGTCGCCCTGCAGTTCCACGGTGGAAGGCGCCACTTCCAGCAGCTCGGCCAGGCACTCGGGGTCGAATTTTTCCACCGGGAAGCGGAAGTCGGCGAACTCCTGGGTGTCGGCCATGCGGCCGACCCGGTCGACGCGCTTCACCAGCCGGTACTTCTCGATGACGGTGGCGTGGTCGACGTTCTTGGACGGCGAGAAGCGGTCCTTGATGATCTTGAACACGGTGTTGAAGCCGGGCAGGGTGAACACGCTCATCACCATGCCGCGCACGCCGGGCGCCATCACGAAGCGGTCGTCGGTGTTGATCAGGTGGTGGATCAGCGCGCGGAAGAATTCCGACTTGCCCTGCTTGTAGAAGCCGATGGAGGTGTACAGCTCGGCGATGTGCTTGCCGGGCAGGATGCGCTTGAGGAAGGCGACGAACTCGGCCGGGTAGGAGACATCGACCATGAAGTAGGAACGGGTGAACGAGAAGATGATCGACACGTCCGCCTCGTCGGTGATCAGCGCGTCGATGCGGATGCCTTCGCCTTCCTTGTGCACGAAGGGAATCGCCAGCGGCCACTGTTCCTCCGGCGTATAGATGCGCCCGACCAGGTAGGCGCCCTTGTTGCGGTACAGCGGCGAGCAGAACAGCTCGATGGTCAGTTCCGGGTCCTTGCACACCCAGTCCGGCAGGTTGGCCTGCAGCGTGGCTTCCAGGCGGGCCAGATCGCCGTCCAGGTCGATATAGGGCACGTCGAAGCGATAGTCCTCGAACACCGCCCGCAGCAGGTCGGACAGGTTGCCGTTGGGCCGGTACACCCGCGTCTGCGCGGCGCGGCGGTGGGGATGCAGCGCCGGGCGGGTGGTGTGGATGAACATGGTGCCGTCGCTGATGCAGTCATGGCTGAACAGGTGGCAGAAGATCGAGTTGAACCAGGTTTCCGCCAGCTCGTCGTCGCTGCGCGGGTTGATCTGCTCGATGTAGGCGCTCTTCACCAGCGGCCAGAGCTGCACGTCCAGCAGTTGCTCGGCGGGAAATTCCCGGCGCAGGCGCTCGGTGGTTTCCTGGGCCTTGTCCTCGTAGAGGGCGATGCGCGCCGCCGAGGCCTGCTGGATCTCCTGCCACTGCGCCTGCTCGAAGCGCTGGCGCGCGCCGTCGGTGATCAGCCGGAACTGCTCGCGGTAGTCGTCGAAGCCCTTGAGGATGGAGCGGGCGATATCGGCCGGCCATTGCTGCGCCATGTTGGGGTTCCTGCTGGCTATGGAATGGCGAGCTTATGTCAGTCGGCGGACGGCGGGAAGCCAGTCGCCGCTGTGGGCGGCGGCGTGGCGGGCTGGCGCCGCGGCAGCGATTGGCCGAACAGCAGCAGGCGTGCCCACGGCAGCGGCTGGCAGGCCCGGTAGGCCAGGATCGGCCCCAGCAGCCCGGCGGCCAGGCCGAGCGCAAAGCCCGGATAGGGCTGGTTCACGCCCAGGCGCTCCAGCGCCAGGCGTGTGGCGGCGGTGAAGAACACATGCAGCAGGTAGATGGCGTAGGAATACATCCCCAGCCGAGCCAGCAGCCGCAGGCGCAGGTTGGCGGTGGCGGCCAGCAGAAGCAGCAGCATGCTGAAGCCCAGGGACAGATGACTCAGCGTGGCGGTATCGCCCGGCACGGGCGTCAGCCCGCCATAGCCGAGGCAGAGCAGGGCGAGCGCCGCCACCACGATCCGCGAGTGGGCCCGAACGGCGGCTTCCAGCATCCGGAAATACAGCACGCCAAGGACGAAGTAGGGGAACAGGTAGAACGCCTGTCGCAGCGAGAACAGCGCCGGCAGCTGTTCGCGGTACGGGTAGATCACGCCAAGCGCCAGCAGCAACACCGCCAGGCCGCCGTGCCTGCGGGTCAGGCCGCTGTGCTCCAGCAGGGCGAACAGGGCGAATATCACCAGCAGCGCCTGCAGGTACCAGTAGTGGGCAAACGGGTAAAGGTAGAGCTTCCAGAATTCGCCCAAGGCCAGTTGGGTGCTGGTGCCCGGCGTCAGGTACTGCAGCACGGCGAACAGGCTGCCCACGCAAACCAGCGGCAGGCCCAGGCGCCGCAGCTTGCCCGCGAGGAATGCGGCAAGGCCCCCGGACAGCGGCCGATAGCCATACACATAGCCGGAAATGAAGGTGAACAGCGGCATGCGCAGGTGGCTGAGCGCCTCGTTGAAGCGATGCAGTTCATGACCGCCCGGCAGCTTCAGGCCGTTGGCCAAGGCTTCGGAACCCACCACGTGGTAGGCGACCAGCAGGATGCAGGCCAGCCCCCGTAGGGTTTCCATGGAGAGGTTCTGCCGAGCGGCGTACATGGGCAGGCATTCCGGATCGGTTCGACATCCTTCCCGGTTTCCCATTTCCCTGAGTAGTCTGTGTCCGCTTCGCTCGGGCAAAGTTCAGTGGCTGGCGCAGGACCGCCGCCACGGTTGTGGGAGCGGATTCATCCGCGAGCCTTTCGTGCCGGCCGACACCCGCTCGCGAATGAATTCGCTCCCGCAGGTCGTCCCTACTGCACCAGCTCCTGCTCGCTGAACAGGCCGTCGAACAGCATGGTGGACAGGTAGCGCTCGCCGGAGTCGGGGAGGATCACCACGATGTTCTTACCCTGCATGTCCGGGTGCTCGGCCAGGCGCACCGCGGCGGCCATGGCCGCGCCGCCGGAGATGCCGCACAGCACGCCTTCCTCGCGCATCAGGCGCAGGGCCATGGCCTTGGCCTCGTCGTCGCTGACCTGCTCGACGCGGTCGACCAGCGACAGGTCGAGGTTCTTCGGCACGAAGCCAGCGCCGATGCCCTGGATCTTGTGCGGGCTGGGCTTGAGTTCCTCGCCGGCCATGGCCTGGCTGATCACCGGCGAGCTGACCGGCTCCACCGCCACCGAGAGAATCTGCTTGCCCTGGGTGTGCTTGATGTAGCGCGAAATGCCGGTGATGGTGCCGCCGGTGCCGACGCCAGCCACCAGTACGTCGACCGCGCCGTCGGTGTCGTTCCAGATTTCCGGGCCGGTGGTCTTCTCGTGGATGGCCGGGTTGGCCGGGTTTTCGAACTGCTGGGGCAGGTAGTACTTGGCCGGGTCGCTGGCGACGATCTCGTTGGCCTTCTCGATGGCGCCCTTCATGCCCTTGGCCGGCTCGGTGAGTACCAGTTCGGCACCCAGGGCCTTGACCACCTTGCGGCGCTCCAGGCTCATGGAGGCGGGCATGGTGAGAATCAGCTTGTAGCCGCGCGCGGCGGCGACGAACGCCAGGCCGATGCCGGTGTTGCCGGAGGTCGGTTCCACCAGGGTCATGCCGGGCTTGAGCACGCCACGCTCCTCGGCGTCCCAGATCATGCTGGCGCCGATCCGGCACTTCACCGAATAGCCGGGGTTGCGGCCCTCGGTCTTGACCATCAGGGTCACGCCCTTGGGGCCGAGGCGGTTGATCATGACCAGCGGGGTGTTGCCGATGGCCAGGGAGTTGTCTGCAAAGATGCGGCTCATGTTCGTTCCGTCGCAAGTGGGTTGACGAGGTTAGCCAGCCTATGCCTGTCGTGTCGGTCAGTCCAGCCGAACCGGGCTGGGGACGGCCGGTCCACTGCAGCATATCGTCCGCCGCGGGAGAGTCGCCGATGAATCGCCGCCAGGCCCTGCCGTTGTGGATCCTGCTGATCATTGCGCTGCTGCTGTTGCTGCTGCATCTGGCGCTGCCGCAACTGGTGCGCAACTACCTGAACGACACGCTCGCCGATATGGGCGACTATCGCGGGCAAGTCACCGACGTGGACCTGGCCTGGTGGCGCGGCGCCTACCAGATCGAGGGGCTGGTGATCGAGAAGAAGACTGGCGGGGTGCCGGTGCCCCTGCTCGACGCGCCGCTGATCGACCTTGCAGTGAGCTGGCGCGCGTTATGGCAGGACCGCGCGGTGGTGGCCGAAGTGGAGTTCGTCGACCCGCAGCTGAATTTCGTGGATTCCACCCAACCCGGGCAGGAGCAGACCGGTCAGGGGGTGGACTGGCGGGACCGCCTGGAAGCCCTGCTGCCGATCACCCTCAACGAGGTGCGCATCCGCAACGGTCGGGTGTCCTTTCGCAACTTCACCTCCGACCCGCAGGTGCACGTCTATGCCGACCAGGTGGTCGGCACCTTCTACAACCTGACCAACAGTACCGACGCCGAGGGGCGTCGCGTGGCGGAATTCGTCGGCGAGGCGCGTTTCCTGGAAGTGGCGCCCATGGAAGCCAACGCGCGCTTCGACCCGTTCACCGACTGGGAGGATTTCGAACTGCAGCTGCGCGTCACCGGCGTGCCGCTGGTGCGGCTCAACGACTTCAGCCGCGCCTACGGGCGCTTCGACTTTGCCGAGGGCAGCGGTGACCTGGTGATGGAAGTGGAAGCCGAAAAGAGCCAGCTCAGCGGCTATATCAAGCCGCTGCTGCGCAATGTCGAGGTGTTCGACTGGGAGCAGGACATCGAGGCCGAGGACAAGGGCTTCCTGCGCGGACTGTGGGAAGCCATTGTCGGCGGCGGCCAGACCCTGCTGAAGAACCAGCGCAAGGACCAGTTCGCCACCCGGGTCGAGCTGTCCGGCACCATCAAGGAGCGCGACGTCAGTCCGTTTCAGGCCTTCATGGCCGTGCTGCGCAATGCCTTCGTCGAGGCCTTCACCGCGCGCTTCGAGCGGGCGCTGGATGAGGAGGGCGAGTAGACGGAAAGGCCGGTACACCTGTAGGGCCGGCTTTACGCCGGCCGGCGGAGTAGAGGCTTCACCCCCGGCCGAACGCTGCGCCTATCCGGCCCGGCGACCAACCTTCGACCGGAACGTGACCGGAACCTGTCGTTGCGTTCACAGAATCCCGGGTGCGGGGTATAGTCGCAGCCTGTTTGCGCCGCGACGGGCGGCCCCACCGAGGAATATTTCCCGATGAAGTTCGAAGGCACTCCTTCCTACGTCGCCACCGACGATCTCAAGCTGGCGGTCAACGCCTCCATCACCCTGCAGCGACCGTTGCTGGTCAAGGGCGAGCCGGGCACCGGCAAGACCATGCTCGCCGAGCAGCTATCGGCCGCCTTCGGCGCCAAGCTGATCACCTGGCATATCAAGTCGACCACCAAGGCCCATCAGGGCCTGTACGAGTACGACGCGGTGAGCCGTCTGCGCGACTCCCAACTGGGCGTGGACAAGGTCCACGACGTACGCAACTACCTGAAGAAGGGCAAGCTCTGGGAAGCCTTCGAGGCCGAGGAGCGCGTCATCCTGCTGATCGACGAGATCGACAAGGCGGACATCGAGTTCCCCAACGACCTGCTGCAGGAACTCGACAAGATGGAGTTCTACGTCTACGAGACGAACGAAACCATCAAGGCCAAACAGCGCCCGATCATCATCATCACCTCCAACAACGAGAAGGAGCTGCCGGACGCCTTCCTGCGCCGCTGCTTCTTCCACTACATCGCCTTCCCGGATCGCGAGACCCTGCAGAAGATCGTCGATGTGCACTATCCGGGCATCAGCCAGGCGCTGGTGTCCGAGGCGCTGGACGTGTTCTTCGACGTGCGCAAGGTGCCGGGCCTGAAGAAGAAACCTTCCACCAGCGAGCTGGTCGACTGGCTGAAACTGCTGATGGCCGACAACATTGGTGAAGCCGTGCTGCGCGAGCGCGACCCCACCAAGGCCATCCCGCCGCTGGCCGGCGCCCTGGTGAAGAACGAGCAGGACGTGATGCTGCTCGAACGCCTGGCGTTCATGAGCCGCCGCGCCGCCCGGTAAGCGAAAGACAGCGTAGGGCGGGTTAGCGAAGCGTAACCCGCCAACCAGCCGCCAGGCTGGCCAGGACGATAACGCGGCACGAGACGGTGGGTTACGCCACTGCGCGGCTACGACTGCAACATGGGAGAGGGGACACAGCGATGCATAACGGCAGCTGCCTGTGCGGGGCGGTGAAATACCGCATCGACACACCCATCGAGGAAGTCACCCATTGCCATTGCAGCATGTGCCGCAAGGCCCACGGTGCGGCCTTCGCTTCCTATGCCGGCGTGCCGCCCGAGGCGTTCCACTTCACCGCGGGGGAAGCCCTGGTCGCCCGTTACCCGTCTTCGCCCGGCATCACGCGGACCTTCTGCAGTCGCTGCGGAGCCACCCTGCAGTTCATCGACGCGCGTGCCGGAGAAATCGGCGTGGCCGCCGGTACGCTGGATTCGCCGCTGGGTAAGGTGCGCCAGGCGCACATCTATGTGGATTCCAAGGCCGACTGGTACCGCATCCAGGACGATCTGCCCCAGCACAGCGGCGATCTGTGAGTCGCCCATCGAGGTAAGCAATGCTGCTTGGTTTGTTCAATGAAATGCGCGCGGCCAAGGTGCCGGTGTCGGTGCGCGAGCTGCTCGACCTGATCAACGCGCTCAAGCACAACGTCGTGTTCGCCGACATGGACGAGTTCTACTACCTGTCGCGCGCCATCCTGGTGAAGGACGAGCGCCACTTCGACAAGTTCGACCGGGCCTTCGGCGCCTACTTCAAGGGCCTGGAGGATCTGGACCGGCACATCGAGGCGCTGATCCCGGAGGAATGGCTGCGCAAGGAGTTCGAGCGTCACCTGAGCGACGAGGAACGGGCGATGATCCAGTCCCTCGGCGGGCTGGATAAGTTGATCGAGGAATTCAAGAAACGTCTGGAAGAGCAGAAGGAAAAGCACGCCGGCGGCAACAAGTGGATCGGCACCGGCGGCACCAGCCCGTTCGGCTCCGGCGGCTACAACCCGGAAGGCATCCGTATCGGCGACGCCGGCAAGCGCCAGGGGCGGGCGGTGAAGGTCTGGGACCAGCGCGAGTACAAGAACCTCGACGACCAGGTGGAACTCGGCACCCGCAATATCAAGGTCGCCCTGCGCCGCCTGCGCAAGTTCGCCCGCGAAGGCGCGGCGGAAGAGTTCGATATCGACGGCACCATCGACCACACCGCCCGTGACGGTGGCCTGCTCAACATCCAGATGCGTCCGGAGCGGCGCAACACCGTGAAGCTGTTGCTGCTGATGGACATCGGCGGCTCGATGGACGCCCACGTGAAGGTCTGCGAGGAGCTGTTCTCGGCCTGCAAGACCGAGTTCAAGCACCTGGAGTTCTTCTATTTCCACAACTTCATCTACGAGTCGGTGTGGAAGAACAACATGCGCCGCACCACCGAGCGCTTTTCCACCTTCGATCTGCTGCACAAGTACGGCGCGGACTGGAAGATCGTCTTCGTCGGCGACGCCGCCATGGCGCCCTACGAAATCACCCAGGCCGGCGGCAGCGTCGAGCACTGGAACGAGGAAGCCGGCTACGTGTGGATGCGCCGCTTCATGGAGAAATACAAGAAGCTCATCTGGATCAACCCGTACCCCAAGCACACCTGGGACTACACCGCGTCCACCTCGCTGGTGCGCGAGCTGACCAACGACCAGATGTTCCCGCTGACGCTGCAGGGGCTGGAGGAGGGCATGCGCTTCCTATCCAAATAGCCGGACTCGGGGAGGGGTTATCACCCCTGTGGGGCCGGCTTTACGCCGGCCAGCGGAGTCGAAATCCGATTCTGCTCCGGTCCACCGGCGTCGGCCGGGGTAAACCCGGCCCTACAGGGCGTGTGATCTAGGCTCGCCCGGCATATTCCCCGGCCGCCTGTTCCAGCCAGCCCTGCAGCTGCTTGCGCGGTACCTTGTCTCGCTTGGCCTGCTCCAGGCGCTCCAGCATGTATTCCCGCTTGGCCGCGTCCTCGCCGGCCATCGACAGCGCCAGGTCGCGGTCGGCCCAACGGCGGATGCGCACCATCAGCCACCAGTGGAAGTACAGCCCGCTGGCCGTGGCGATGAAGATGATGAAGTAGTCCATGGAACGTCTGACCTTCGCACAAAAGCCGCTACCCTAACGGAACTGCCGGTCGTCTGGAAGTGACGCCCCGGGTGCGCTCCAGGGGCATGCTTCGGAACTGGTGCTTCGGTCAAAGCGGAGGAGTCCATGCGTAAATCCCTGATCCTGATTGCCAGTGTTTCCCTGAGCGGGTTGGTGCTGGGCGGCTGTGCCTCCAGCCTGACCGGCGATACCTATTCGCGCAGCGAGGCGCGCACCGTGCAGCTGGTACGCATGGGCACCATCGAGTCGCTGCGGCCGGTGCGCATCGAAGGCACCAAGACGCCCATTGGCTCCGGTGCCGGCGCGGTGGTCGGCGGCATCGCCGGCAGCGGCGTGGGCGGCGGTCGCGGCAGTGCCGTGGCAGCGGT
>NZ_JBOY01000016.1:0-92870 GCF_000647775.1 Pseudomonas sp. RL
TCCCGCGCCTTCGCAACACGCAGAACAAAGGGGGGGACGGATTTCCGTCCCCCCCTTTGTTTTGTCCTTGATCACCTCAACGGGCGTTGGCCAGGTACTTGCCCAGCGTCGAATCGGCCAGTGCGGCCGGATTGGCGGCCTGCCACAGCTTGCGCTCGATGCCTTGAGCGATCAGGTGGGCGACCGCCGCTTCGATGGCCGACAGCACACAGAGCTGCGCAGGCTCGTTGATGGTGTAACCGGCCTCTGCTTCGAGCAGCTCCTTCAGTTCGATGAACTTGAACACGCCAGCGCTGCGCGCCACCGAGTAGATCGTCTTGCTGGTCATGACATTGGCCAACACTTGTCCGCTGCGCACATCCACCGCCCGCAGGCTCACAGATACCTGGTCCACCCGGTACTCGTTCGACACGCCGATGCCCAGGTAACGGGCGCCCTCGCCGCCCGTGCGCACATTGCTGTCGAAGGCGACGATGCCGCCCTCCAGCACGATGTTGGCTGCCTGCAGCGGCGGCAACTCGGCGAGGATGTTGGCCGGCGTGCCATCCTTCTGCTGCGAGGCGCGGATGATCTTGCGCTCGGTCAGCAGGTTCTGCAGACCCTCGCGCTCCAGCACCATGAACCAGCCGCTGGCCTGCAAAGCATCCATCAGCATGCTGGCCGCGCCCTGGGTGACGCTGGTGGAAAAGGAACTGGCCGGAGACGGCTTGTATTGCCCGGTCTGGTCACGGAACCCGTAGACCGCCGTGACGACCAATCCCCTCGGCTTGGGCATGTTGACCAGGTCATGGTAGGTCGATGCTCGGGGGGTCAGTGTGGGTATTTCCGCATCGTGCTCGGCCGGCATCGGCTCACGCAACGAACAGCCCTGCAACAGCGCGCCGGCCAATGCCACCGCTAGTAAGGTTCTCATGCCACATCCCTGTTTCATGGATCAGTTCGGCGTCCAGCCGCTGAGTACGATCTCCGACACCTCGCCGGTGACGCGGTCGGTCACCAGAATGCTGAGGATTCCGGAGTTCGCGTTGTCCTGGATCTCGATGATGAAGGCACTGGTGGTCAGGGTGCCGGTCTGGCCGCTCTCGATGTTGGTCATCAGCTGCGACAGCAGCCGCGATTCCAGCTGGCTGGTGAAACGTTCCAGCGCAGTGGTACCGGTATAGCCCGCGCCCAGCCCGGACCCCGGGGCGGAGTGGTCGTTCTGTGCCTGGGCATTGCCCAGCAGCCAGCCGCCATTCAGCGGGTTGCCCCCGAACGACGGGTTGATCGGCGTATAGACCAGCTCACTGGCCTGAACGCTTGCGAGCAGGCCGCTACAGGCCAGCCCCAGCGCGGCGAACCGCGCGCTCCACTGCCCTCTCATAACTCGTCTCGCTCCATGTCCGTGGTGTCCTGCAGGAGGATTTCCAGTCGTCTTCGGATGACCGTTTCCTTGACCTGATCGGCTGCCGCGTAGGCCACCGTTTGCAGCTGCGCGGTGTTGGGCGCCAGGAAGCTACGGTAGACGGTGCGCTGCTCGTACTCCACCCAGATCAGGCTGCCCCAGCGCGCCGAAGGTCGTTCGCGCACCACCAGATTGAAGTCCAGGCGGCTGGTATCTCGCAGCCGCTCGGTGAAATACCGGTAGAACTGGTGGCCGATGTGGCTGATCGTGTGGTCGACGATGAAACCATTGAGCTCGTCGTCCAGGTTGCCGGGCCGGACCGGGCTCGCGGGCAGCAGCAGCAACAGGCACAGAAGGGTTCGGGCAAATAAGGGCGATACGCGGGCGAAGTCCATGTCGGCGATCAGCATCCTGCTGCGCGGCGGCGGCCGTGGGGAAGGCAGTGCGAACTTTAGTCGATGCCGTTGCGGCCTGCGCCTCCGCACAGAAAAGCGTGACGCGCGTCACGCCCCGCTCTGTGGACCGATTCTGGCGGCCGCAAAAAAGAACCCCGCCGGCGGCGGGGTTCTTATCTCGGAGCTCGAAGGCGGGTCAGCCAACGAAGCTGAGCAGCACCCCTGCGGCCACGGCGGAGCCGATGACACCGGCCACGTTGGGCCCCATGGCGTGCATGAGCAGGAAGTTCTGCGAGTTGGCCTCAAGCCCGACCTTGTTCGACACCCGGGCCGCCATTGGCACCGCCGAGACACCCGCCGAACCGATCAGCGGGTTGATCTGGTTGGTGCTGAAGCGGTTCATGATCTTGGCCATGATGATCCCCGCGGCGGTACCGGCCGAGAACGCCACCATGCCCAGCGCCAGGATGCCCAGGGTCTTCATCTGCAGGAAGGCCTCGGCGGACAGCTTGGAGCCGACGGTCAAGCCCAGCGCGATGGTGATGATGTTGATCAGCGCGTTACGCGAGGTATCGGCCAGGCGATCCACCACACCGCATTCGCGCAGCAGGTTGCCGAAGGCAAACATGCCGATCAGCGGCGCGGCATCCGGCAGCAGCATGCCGACCAGCAGGCACAGCAGCAGCGGGAAGACGATCTTCTCCACCTGGCTGACATGCCGCAGCTGGGTCATGACGATGGCGCGCTCTTCCGGTGTGGTCAGCGCACGCATGATCGGCGGCTGGATCAGCGGCACCAGGGCCATGTAGGAGTATGCAGCCACGGCGATCGGACCGAGCAGGTCCGGCGCCAGCTTGGAGGTGACGAAGATCGAGGTCGGACCATCGGCGCCACCAATGATGGCGATCGACGCGGCTTCCTTGAGGGTGAACTCCAGGCCGGGGATGCCGCTGGCGGTCAGCGCCAGGGCGCCCAGCAGCGTGCCGAAGATGCCGAACTGCGCGGCGGCGCCGAGCAGCAGCGTCTTGGGGTTGGCCAGCATCGGACCGAAATCGGTCATGGCGCCGACGCCCATGAAGATCAGCAGCGGGAACACGCTGGTCGGCAGACCCACCTCGTAGAACAGGTGCAGGATGCCGGCGCCCTCGGCCATGTTGGCCACCGGGATGTTGGCCAGGATGCCGCCGAAGCCGATGGGAATCAGCAGCAAGGGTTCGAAACCCTTGCGGATCGCCAGGTAGATCAGACCGATGCAGACCAGCATCATCAGCGCCTGACCGGCCTCCAGATGATACAGGCCGGTGCTCTGCCAGAGCGTGAGCAACTTTTCCATGGAACGCTCCTTAGGCGATGCTCAGCAGGGGATGGCCAACCGCGACCGCGTCGCCGACCTTCACCTCGACGGTGGAGACGGTGCCGGCCTTGAAGGCGCGGATCTCGGTTTCCATCTTCATGGCCTCGAGGATCACCACCAGGTCGCCTTCCTGTACCAATTGGCCGGGCTGTACCAGGACCTTGAAGATGTTGCCGGCCAGCGGCGCGGGCTGCGGCTCGCCGGACGCCGGCACGGCGGCGGACGCGGCGGCCGTCGGCGAAGCGGCGCCATTGAGCGGCTTGATACCCTCGATGTCACCGCCATCGCTGACCTGCACCACGAACGACTTGCCATTGACGTCCACGGTGTAGACCTCCGGCTTGCCCGCCTCGCGGGGCGCCGCTTCCCGGCCGTTCGGCGCCGGCTCGAAGGCCGCCGGGTTGCCACGGTTCTCCAGGAACTTCAGGCCGATCTGCGGGAACAGCGCATAGGTCAGCACGTCATCGATCTCGTCGGCGGCCAGGCGAATGCCCTTCTCGCGGGCGATGCCCTTGAGCTCGGCGGTCAGCTTGTCCATCTCGGCCTCGAGCAGGTCGGCCGGGCGGCAGGTGATCGCTTCACCACCATCCAGCACCCGGGCCTGCAGTTCGGCGTTGAACGGCGCCGGCGCCGCGCCGTACTCGCCCTTGAGCACGCCGGCGGTTTCCTTGGTGATCGACTTGTAGCGCTCGCCGGTGAGCACGTTGATCACCGCCTGGGTACCGACGATCTGCGAGGTGGGGGTGACCAGCGGGATGAAGCCCAGGTCCTCGCGCACGCGCGGGATCTCGTCCAGCACCTGGTCGAACTTGTCCAGCGCGCCCTGCTCCTTGAGCTGGCTTTCCATGTTGGTCAGCATGCCGCCGGGCACCTGGGCGACCAGGATGCGCGAGTCGACGCCGCGCAGGGTGCCTTCGAACTTCGCGTACTTCTTGCGCACCTCGCGGAAGTAGGCGGCCACTTCTTCGAGCAGTTCCAGGTTCAGGCCGGTGTCGCGCTCGGTGCCCTGGAAGATCGCCACCACCGACTCGGTCGGCGAATGGCCGTAGGTCATGGACAGCGAGGAGATGGCGGTGTCGACGTTGTCGATGCCGGCTTCCACGGCCTTGAGGATGGCGGCGGTGGACAGCCCGGCGGTGGCGTGGCACTGCATGTGCACCGGAATGGCCAGGCTGGCCTTCAGACGCGAGACCAGCTCGTAGGCCTGGTACGGGGTGAGGATGCCGGCCATGTCCTTGATGGCCACCGAGTCGGCGCCCATGTCTTCGATCTGCTTGGCCAGGTCGACCCACATGTCCAGGGTGTGCACCGGGCTGGTGGTGTAGGAAATGGTGCCCTGGGCGTGCTTGCCCTGGCGCTTCACAGCGCGCAGCGCGGTGTCCAGGTTGCGCGGGTCGTTCATCGCGTCGAACACGCGGAACACGTCCACGCCGTTGATCGCGGCGCGCTCGACGAACTTCTCCACCACGTCATCGGCGTAGTGGCGGTAGCCGAGGAGGTTCTGGCCACGCAGCAGCATCTGCTGGCGGGTGTTGGGCATCGCCTTCTTCAGCTCGCGGATGCGCTCCCAGGGGTCCTCGCCCAGGTAGCGGATGCAGGCGTCGAAGGTCGCGCCACCCCAGCTTTCCACCGACCAGAAACCTACCTGGTCGAGTTTGGGCGCGATGGGCAGCATGTCTTCCAGGCGCACGCGGGTGGCGAGGATGGACTGGTGGGCGTCACGCAGCACCACATCGGTAATGCCGAGCGGCTTCTTGTTCGAAACGGTCATGGGGATTTCCCTTTCCTGGGTCAGGCGCGGCGCGCGCGGTGAAGGTGAATCGCGGCCCGGATGGCGGCCAGGGTGTCTGCATCGGCCGGCGCAGGCGTGGCAACCTGCTGGGTCGGCGTGGCCGGCGGCTCGCTGACGAAGCGGCCGGTCAGGAAGGTCATCAGGCGAATGCAGAAGATCAGCAGAATCAGGAAGACGAAGACCGAACCCATGCCGAATAGCATGAGTTCAACACCTTCGAGCAGAAGTTGGCTGGTTTGCATGCAACTCTCCGAAGGACGCCCTTGTGGAGCGCCAGCATTATTGTTGTCTATGGCTCTTGGCTTTATTCAGCGCGCCTACGGCGGGCGGCCGGCTGCGCACGCTACCGACCCCGCAGGAAGCGAGTCAATGATTATCGCCGGGGAAAATGCACCGAACGCAGTCTTTTGGTCTACCGAACGGAAGGCGTGTGCAGCCCCCGCAAAGGACGAAAGGCCCCGGATGACGTCGTCTGGCCAGCATCCGCTCCGCCAGGCGCCCCATCCGCCGCGACGACGGGTCGCAGGGGATTGTCGCGGCTGCGCCGCCAGACTGGGTCCACCGGCCGCAAACGATCGACCCCGCCCATGACCCTCGACGATATCGACTTCGCCGCCCTCTACCGCGAGCACCTGCGCCAGGCCGGCCGCACGCCCAAGCCGGCCAGCGACTGGGATCGCCGCGCCGGCGAACTGAACCGCAGCAGCCAGGCCTCGCGCTACGCCAGCGACTTCATCGGCCGCATGAACCTGGACGGCGCCCGCACGCTGCTGGACATCGGCTGCGGGCCGGGCACCCTGGCGCTGCCGCTGGCCGCGCGGCTGGAGCGGGTGTACGGCCTGGACTTCAGCGCCGGCATGCTCGCCTGCCTGGCCCAGAACGCCCAAGAGCAGGGCCTGGGCAATGTGCAGGGCATCCAGCGCGCCTGGGAAGAGGACTGGAGCGACGTGCCAGTGTGCGACATCGTGGTGGCGTCGCGCTCGGGGCTGGTCGAAGACCTGGCCGACGCCCTGGACAAGATGAACCGCCACGGCCGGCTGCGCGCCTACATGACCCAACTGGTCGGTGGCGCCTTCAGCGAGCCGGAAATCGCCGCCCTGCTCGGCCGCCAGCCCCGGCGCCTGCCGGATTACCTGTACACCGTCAGCCTGCTGCACCAGCGCGACATCCACCCGCGCCTGGACTACCTGGAAACCCGCAACCGCCTGGGCGGCACCCGCAACTTCGAGGAATTCGCCCAGCGCGTGGCCTGGGCCTTCGGGCCGATCGACGCCGACCAGCGCGCCGAATTGCATCGCTGGTACCAGGTCGACCCGGAGCGCGCCCGCAGCGGCGGTACGCCGATGCGCTGGGCGTTTATCAGTTGGGATATTCCATCGAGGCGCTGAGCCGGAGCGCCGCCAGGTAACGGTAGGGCGAACGGCGTTTTTCCCGGTCGCCGCATCGGTGCGCACCGATGCCTCGTCTCGGCGGACAAGGCATTGCCTTGCCCGCCCTACGAGTCACCAGCCCTGTAGGGCGGACAGCGCTTTCCTGTCCGCCGACTGGCCCCAGCCCGTAGCCGCGCACGGCGGACAAGAACGACGTTGTCCGCCCTACGAATCTGGCCGGGATAAACCCGGCCCCACACAGGTTCCGCCGTCCGCCGAGCCGCACGGACCGGTAGCCCTGTAGGGCGGACAGCGCTTTCCTGTCCGCCGACTGGCCCCGGCCGTAGCCGCGCACGGCGGACAAGAACGACGTTGTCCGCCCTACGGGTTCCGCACGCAACTCACGCTTCCACCAGCGCCCACTGCTTGCTCAGGCGCTTGTCCGACACCGGCATCTTCGTGCCCAGTTGCTGGGCCCACAGTGAGACGCGGTATTCCTCCAGCATCCAGCGGTAAGCCACTAATTCAGGGTCGCGCTTGCCTTCCTGCAGGTGCTTCTTCAGGCGCGCCTGGTACTGCTCCCAGTAGCCGGCCAGCTCGCCGCTCCACACCCGGTCGCGCTGCAGCTGCGCGCCAATCTTGTCGAAGCGCTGCTCGATGGCCTTGAGGTAACGGGGATATTCGCGCAGCCATTCGCCCGGCGTCTCGCGCACGAAGCCGGGGTAGATGAGGTTGCCCAGCTGCGCCTTGATGTCGTTGAGCGCCACCGCCTGGGCCAGGTCGATGCGACCCTTGAAGCGTTTCTGCAGGGCGTGCCAGTGCTTGAGGATCTCCAGCACCAGCCGCGACAGACGCTCGGCGTGCTCGGTCCAGGCGCCGCGCTTGTGCTCAGCCAGCGAGGCCAGCGCGGCACCGTCACGCGGCAAGGGCTCGACGCCGTCGAGGATGCAGCTGTCCAGGCTGGCCAGCAGGATGTCCTCGGTCAGCGCCTCGACGCGGCCCAGGTCGCGATACAGCAGGCCCATGTCGGTCAGGCCCGGCAGCTTGCCGCGCAGGAATTTCGCCTGTTCGCTGAGCTGCTGAAGCAGCAGGCGCTGTAGCGCGCGGCGATGCTGGAACTCGGCCTCGGCCTGGGTCGGGAAGCGCCCCTCCTTGACCACCCCGCCCTCTTCCACCAGCGCCGGGTAGACGGTCATGGCCAGGCCGGCGACCTTCTGCTGGGTCTTCTCGGCCACCGGGGCGAAACCCTTGGCTTCCACCGGCTTCTGCTGTTCGGCGTTCTGCGCCGGCAGCGCCAGCGCCGCCTGGCTGGCTTCGCTGAAACGCGCGGTGATTTCCGCCAGGTCGCGGCCTTCGCCGAGAAACTTGCCGCGCGCGTCCACCACTTCGATGTTCATGCGCAGGTGGCTTTCCACCTTCTCGCCGGCCTCGGCCCAGGCTTCCTCCGGCACCCGGGCGCCGGTCATGCGCTGCAGCTCGCGGCCCAGCGCCTCGGGCAGCGAGCCTTCGGCGAAGGGCAGCTTGGCCAGCGCGGCGCGCACGAAATCCGGCACCGGCACGAAGTTCTTGCGCATCGCCTTGGGCAGGTTGCGCACCAGCTCGATGGCGCGGGCTTCCAGGAGGCCCGGCACCAGCCATTCCAGGCGCTCGGCCGGCAACTGCGGCAACAGCGGCGCCGGCACGCGCAGGGTCACGCCGTCGCGCGGGTGACCGGGCTCGAAGTGGTAGGTCAGCGGCAATTGCAGCTCGCCCAGGCGCAGGTGATCCGGATACTGGGCGGCGGTGATCTCGCTGGCATCGCGCGCCAGCACGTCCTCCTCGCGCATCAGCAGCAGCTGCGGGTTTTTCTGGCTCTCGCGCTTGTACCAGCTCTCGAAGCTGGCGGCCTGGTAGATGTCCTGCGGCAGGCGCGCGTCGTAGTAGGCGAACAGCGTGTCCTCGTTGGCGAGGATGTCGCGGCGCCGCGCCTTGGCCTCCAGCTCGTCGAGCAGCTCCAGCAGGTCGCGATTTTCGCTCAGGCACTTGGCGCGGCTGTTGATCTCGCCGCGCACCAGCCCCTCGCGGATGAACAGCTCGCGGGCCGCCGGCGGGTCGATGGGACCGTAGTGCACCGGGCGCTTGCCGACCACGATCAGGCCGAACAGGGTGATCTGCTCGAAGGCCACCACCTGGCCGCGCTTCTTCTCCCAGTGCGGCTCGAAGTGGTTCTTCTTGATCAGGTGCCCGGCCAGCGGCTCGATCCAGTCCGGCTCGATCTTCGCCACCATGCGCGCGAACAGCTTGGTGGTCTCCACCAGCTCGGCGGCCATCACCCACTGCGGCTTCTTGCGGCCGATGACGCTGGAGGGGTGAATCCAGAAGCGCCGCTGGCGGGCGCCGAGGAAATCGCCGTCCTCGGTCTTGCTGCCGATGTGGCTGAGCAGGCCGGACAGAATCGCCTGGTGCACGGCGGCGTAGCCCTTGGCGCGCTGCGCGGCGGCCTGGGCTTCGGCCTGCTCCTTGAGCTTGGCGTTGAGCTTGGTATCGGTGGTGGGGGTGATGCGCGGTGCGGGCGTGTCGGCGGCCAGGACCACGCTGTCCGCCCTACGGGGCTGGCTCAGCTGCAGGTCACGGCAGATCAGTACCAGCTGCCGATGCGCATCGCGCCACTCGCGCAGGCGCAGGTAGTTGAGGAAGTTCTTGCGGCACCAGCTGCGCAGCGCGTTGGCGCCCAGCTCCTGGCGCTTTTCCTCGAAGCCGCGCCACAGGTTGATCAGCGCGGCGAAGTCGGAATCCGGGTCCTTCCACTGGGCATGGGCCTGGTCGGCGGCCTGCTGGCGGTCGGCCGGGCGTTCGCGCACATCCTGCACGGACAGCGCGCTGGCCACGATCAGCACCTCGTCGAGGCTGCCCAGGCGCGCGGCTTCCAGCAGCATGCGGCCCAGGCGCGGGTCGATGGGGATGCGCGCCAGTTGGCGACCCAGGGCGCTGATGCGGCCTTCGCGGTCCACCGCCGACAGTTCCTGCAGCAGGTTGAAACCGTCGCTGATCGCCTTGCCGTCCGGCGGTTCGATGAAGGGGAAATCCGCGATGTCGCCCAGGCGCAGGTGCAGCATCTGCAGGATCACCGCCGCCAGGTTGGTGCGCAAGATCTCCGGATCGGTGAATTCCGGCCGACCGAGGAAATCCTCTTCGCTGTACAGGCGGATGCAGATGCCCGGCTCGACGCGTCCGCAGCGGCCCTTGCGCTGGTTGGCGCTGGCCTGCGACACCGCCTCGATGGGCAGGCGCTGCACCTTGGAGCGATAGCTGTAGCGGCTGATCCGCGCGGTGCCGGAGTCGATCACGTAGCGGATGCCCGGCACGGTCAACGAGGTTTCCGCCACGTTGGTGGCCAGCACGATCTTGCGCCCGGCGGCGGGCTTGAAGATCTTCTGCTGCTCGGCCGGGGTCAACCGCGCATACAGCGGCAGCACCTCGGTCAGACGCAGATTGGCCTTGCGCAGCACCTCGGCGGCGTCGCGAATCTCGCGCTCGCCGGGCAGGAACACCAGTACGTCGCCGGGGCGCTTGCCGACGCTCTTCTCGTGGACCTCGATCTCGGCCAGTGCGGCGAGGATGCCCTGATCAACTGTCAGGTCGTCCTCGACCCGGTTGCCATCCTCGTCGGTCTCGGCGGCCAGCGGGCGGTACCAGGTTTCCACCGGGTAGGTGCGCCCGGAGACTTCGATGATCGGCGCGTTATCGAAATGCTTGCTGAAGCGCTCCAGGTCGATGGTCGCCGAGGTGATGATGACCTTCAGGTCCGGGCGGCGCGGCAGCAGCTTCTTCAGGTAGCCGAGCAGGAAATCGATGTTCAGCGAGCGCTCGTGGGCCTCGTCGACGATCAGCGTGTCGTACTTTTCCAGGAAGCGATCGTGCTGGGTTTCCGCCAGCAGGATGCCGTCGGTCATCAGCTTGATCAGGGTGCGCTCGGTGCTCTGGTCCTCGAAGCGCACCTGGTAGCCGACCAGCTCACCCAGCGGCGCGGCCAGCTCCTCGGCGACCCGGGTGGCCACGCTGCGCGCCGCCAGCCGGCGCGGCTGGGTATGGCCGATCAGGCCGTTCACGCCCCGGCCGATCTCCAGGCAGATCTTCGGCAACTGGGTGGTCTTGCCCGAACCGGTCTCGCCGGCGATCACCAGCACCTGATGCTTCTCCAGCGCGGCCTTGATCTCGTCGCGCTTGGCGGCAATCGGCAGCGCATCGTCGTAACGAATGGCCGGCACGCTCGCGCGGCGCGCCTGCACCTTGGCGCAACTGGCCTGGAAGCGCTCCAGCCACTGGGCCAGGCGGGCGTCGTCGGGCTTCTTCTGCAGGTCCTGCAGTTGGCGGCGCAGGCGATGGCGATCGGCGGAAAACGCCTGATCGAGATTGTTCAGCAGGGTGGCAATGGCAGGCAGGGCGTCGGTCATCGAGCAGTCGCGGGCAAATCGGAAAGGGCGCGATTGTGGCAGATTTTCCGCCCCCGGGCGCGGCACAGGCGGCGTGCAGCGGTTACCCTAGCCGGCAGTCGACGATCTGGGCGAGCAGCGATGGACAATCCCCTGAGTGAACTGAGCTGGCGCGAGCGCCTGTACGTGGTGATCTTCTTCACCAACACCCCGGAAGGTCGGCGTTTCGATGCCTGGCTGCTGGTGACTATCCTGGCCAGCCTGCTGGTGGTGATGCTCGACAGCATCCCCTCGGTCAATGCCGAAGCGGGCCTGCCGCTGCTGGCGCTGGAATGGCTGTTCACCCTGCTATTCATGGTCGAGTACGGAGTGCGCGTCTACTGCCATCCGGAACCGCGCAAGTACATCTTCAGCTTCTATGGGGTGGTCGACCTGCTGTCGTTCCTGCCCAGTTTCCTGGCCCTGCTGGTGCCCGGCAGCCAATACCTGATCGTGGTGCGCGTGCTGCGCCTGCTGCGGGTGTTCCGGATTCTCAAACTGACCCCTTACCTGAGCCAGGCCAACTTCCTGCTGGTGGCGCTGCGCGGCAGCCGGCAGAAGATCATCGTGTTCCTGCTCACGGTGAGCACCCTGGTGGTGATCTTCGGCACGCTGATGTACGTGATCGAGGGCCCGGAAAACGGCTTCACCAGCATACCCACCAGCGTGTACTGGGCGGTGGTGACGCTGACCACTGTCGGCTACGGCGACATGGTGCCGCACACCGGACTGGGCAAGACGCTGGCCACCCTGATCATGGTCACCGGCTACTCGATCATCGCCGTGCCCACCGGCATCTTCACCGCCGAACTGGCCAACGCCATGCGCCAGGACAGCCTGCTCCACGACTGCCCGACCTGCCACAAGGACCACCACGAACCCCAGGCAGCGTTCTGCAGCCGCTGCGGGGAGAAGCTGTTCACGAAGACGACCGAGGAGCCAGCGTAGGAGGGACAACGCTGGCGCCGTCGCGCGCAGCGGCGGCCGGAACAACGCCGACCGCCCTACCGGAGAGCCGCAGCATGTAGGGTGGTCAACGCAACGCGTTGGCCACCGTGGGCGGCCAACCGTTCAAAGCTCGAACTCGCTCTGCAGCGCCGCGCGCACGCAGTGCAGCACGCCGACCGGCACGCGCCCCTTGAACTGTTCGGCGATCTCGGCCACCGGCGGCAGTTCGCCCTCGCCGTCGAGGAAGGCGTCCTGCACTTCCATCATCAGTTCCTCAGGCAGGTCCAGGGCCTGATCCAGCGACAGCTGCTGGTTGCCGATGGCTTCGGCGAGCAGGCTGTAGACGTTCTTTTCGGTGCAGTTGAGCTGGCTGGCGATCTGCGCCGGGGTCATGCCGGCGCGGGCCAGGCTGACCAGTTCGTGGCGCAGGTCGGTGACGATGCGTGGCGCCTCGCCCTGGGCGCCGCCGCCGAGCACCTCGAGGAACGCCTCGCCATAGCGCTCCAGCTTGCGCGCGCCGACGCCGCTGACCCGGCCCATGTCGCTGAGCGTGCGCGGCTGGCTGCGCAGCATTTCCAGCAGCGTGGCGTCGGGGAAGATCACGTAGGGCGGCACGCCGTGTTCCTCGGCCAGCTTGCGGCGCAGACTGCGCAGGGCTTCCCAGGTGTCGCGTTCCTCGGCGCGCACCAGCTGGCTGGCCGGGCTCGGCCCGCCGCTCTGCTTGGGTTGCTTGCCGATCAGCTCACGACGCAGCTCCAGGGTGACCTCGCCGCGCAGCAGCGGGCGACATTTGTCGGTCAGGCGCAGGCCGCCGAAGGCATCCAGGTCCACATCGGCCAGGCCGCGGGCGACCAGTTGGCGGAACAGCGTGCGCCAGTCGCCTTCCGACAGCGCCTTGCCGACGCCGTACACCGACAGGTGCTGATGGCCGAACTGACGAATCTTGTCGTTGTCCCGACCGAGCAGGATGTCTACCAGATGGCCGACGCCATAGCGCTGGCCGCTGCGGTAGATGGTCGACAGCGCCTGGCGCGCCGGCTCGGTCACGTCCCAGGTCTGCACGCCGTCGACGCAGTTGTCGCAATGCCCGCAGGGCTGCGGCAGCTCCTCGTCGAAATAGGCCAGCAGCGCCTGGCGCCGACAGCGGGTTTCCTCGCACAGCGCCAGCATGGCTTCCAGCTTGTGCTGTTCGACGCGCTTGTGCTGCTCGTCGCCCTCGGAATTGCTGAGCATCTGCTTGAGGAAGATCACGTCCTGCAGGCCGTAGGCCATCCAGGCATCCGCCGGCAGGCCGTCGCGGCCGGCGCGGCCGGTTTCCTGGTAGTAGGCTTCCAGGCTCTTGGGCAGGTCCAGGTGCGCCACGAAGCGCACGTTGGGCTTGTCGATGCCCATGCCGAAGGCGATGGTCGCCACCATGATCAGCCCTTCCTCGTTGAGGAAGCGCTTCTGGTGATAGGCGCGCAGATCGCTGGGCAGGCCGGCATGGTAGGGCAGCGCCGGAAAGCCCTGCTCGGTGAGGAAGGCCGCCAGTTCATCGACCTTCTTGCGCGACATGCAGTAGACGATGCCGGCATCGCCCTTGCGCTCGGCCAGGAAGGCCAGCAGCTGCTTGCGCGGCTGATCCTTGGGCACGATGCGGTAGAAGATGTTCGGCCGGTCGAAGCTGGACAGGAAGCGCTCGGCGTTCTCCAGCTTGAGGCGCTGGACGATCTCCTCGCGGGTGCGCTTGTCCGCCGTGGCGGTCAGGGCGATGCGCGGCACGCCGGGGAACAGCTCGGCCAGTTGGCCCAGCTGCAGGTACTCCGGGCGGAAGTCGTGGCCCCACTGGGACACGCAATGCGCCTCGTCGATGGCGAACAGCGCGATCGGCAGGCGCTGCAGGAACGCCAGCATGCGCGGCTGCACCAGGCGTTCGGGGGCCAGGTACAGCGCCTTGATCTCCTGGCGGCGCAGGCGTTCGGCGATCTCGCGCTGCTCGTCGGCACTCAGCGTGGAGTTGAGCGCCACGGCCGACACGCCCAGTTCGTCGAGGGTCGCGACCTGGTCGTCCATCAGTGCGATCAGCGGCGACACCACCACCGCCAGGCCGTCGCGCAGCAGCGCCGGCACCTGATAGCAGAGCGATTTGCCGCCACCGGTGGGCATCAGCACCAGGGCATCGCCGCCGCCGGCCACCCGCTCGATGATGGCGGCCTGATTGCCACGAAAGGCGTCGTAGCCGAATACGTCTTTGAGGATGCGCTGGGCTTGGTCGAGCATGCCGGTCTCCGAAACAGGCGGCGAAGTATACGCGAGCCTCGCGTCGGCGGCGTCCCGCCGCGCGACGGATCGGCGCGCCGCTGCGCATGCCGGTAGCCCTGCCCTCCCCACTCGACTAGAATTCGTCGCTATCCATCCGCCAAGGTAGTGCCCGTATGTCGTTTGCCGAACAATTGACCCGTCTGCAGGAGTTCCTCGATTCCGATGACCTGCACGAGGAAGCGCTGGACTACGTGGCCGCCCATGGCTATCTGACTGCCCTGTGCGTCTCGCCTGAACCGGTCGAGGAGCGCGAGTGGATCGACGCGCTGTTCGCCGAGCCGCCGCACTACCAGGACGAGGCTCAGCGCCAGGACATCGAACAGGCCCTGGTGCAGCTCAAGGCGCGCATCGCCCAGCAGCTGGCCAGCGACGAGGACATGGAACTGCCCTGCGATCTGGACCTGGGCGACGAGCCGGACCTGTCCGACCTGCGCGGCTGGTGCATCGGCTTCATGGAAGGCGTGTTCCTGCGCGAGGCCGCCTGGTTCGAGAACGCCGAGGATGAAGTCAGCGAGCTGCTGCTGCCGATCATGGTCGGTTCCGGCCTGTTCGAGGAGCAGCCGGAGTTCGACGAGATCGCCGCCGACCGCGACCTGGTCGACAGCATGATCGAGCAGATCCCGGAGGTGCTCACCGCCCTCTACCTGCTGTTCCAGGCCCCGGAAGAGAAGCCCTCGCTGCTCAAGCCGCGCCACTGAGACCATGCGCGAGCCCCACCGCCTGCCGCGTGCGCTGCCGCTCTGGCTGCGCTACACGCTGCTGTCGGTGGGCTGGCTGAGCGTCGTTCTCGGCGTGATCGGCATCTTCCTGCCGGTGCTGCCTACCACCCCCTTCCTCCTGCTGGCCGCCGCCTGTTTCGCGCGCAGTTCGCCGCGCTTCTACACCTGGCTGGTCGGCCACCCGCACCTCGGCCCGTGGATTCGTGACTACCTGGAAGGCCAGGGCATCCCGCTCAAGGGCAAGGTCTACACCCTGCTGCTGATGTGGACGAGCATCGGCTTCGCTTGCTGGCTGGTGCCGCTGTTCTGGGCGCGCGTCGGCATGCTGACCAGCGCCACGCTGGTGAGCATCTACATCCTGCGGCAGAAGACGCTGGTGGTGAGGCGGTAGCGAAGGGGGCTGGCAGGCGCTTCGGCTGGACCATGCTCAAGAGCTCGCGAATGAATTCGCTCCCACAGGGGAGGGTGCGTGCGGCGCCGCTTTTCGGTGGGAGCGGACTGGTCCGCGAGCTTTGCTTGTCGTGCAGGACTCACCCGGGAGTTCGCGACTGAAGTTGCTCCTACAGGCTGGTGCGGGCCTTGGCTTTGGTGATGGCTTCACAAGAGCGCGGGTTGGCGCTGCGCACGAGGCGCGAGCGCCGACGGTCGGACTGCCCATTGCCTCGTCCCTGAGGCCAGCCCTCGAGCCGGCGCCCGAGCTCCATGCCCAGCGCCAACCCGCGATCGGGGAGCGTTGCGCTCCCCTCCCTCGATTTAGAAACTCACATCCATGCGGGCCCAGAGGCTGCGGCCCGGCTCGTTGATGCGTTCACTGGCGGACATGCCGACACCGGCATTGCCAGCCTGGTTGAGGTGCTCGCTGTAGGCCTTGTCCAGCAGGTTGTCGACGCCGGCGCTGAGCTTGAAGTTCTTGCTCACGCGGTAGGCCGCGTTGAGCGACAGAACGCCGAAGCCGCTGCTTTCGTCGAAGTCCTTGCTGGTCACGTTGCCCTGCATCTCGGCCACCCGGGTCTGCGCCGCCACCACGCGCCACAGGCCGGCAGCGCTCCAGTTGCCGCGCTCGTAGCCGAGGCCGAAGCGGGCTTCCAGCGGCGGAATTTGCGGCATGGCGCGCTCGTCGGTGGTGTTTTCACCCCAGGCGTAGGCCAGGCTGGCGTCGGCCTTCCAGTTGTCGGTCAGCTTGTAGCTGCCGCCGAGTTCGGCGCCGGCGATGCGGGCGTCGATGTTGTTTACCCAGGAAATGGTGTGCAGCGGGTTCGCTCCCGGACCGTAAGAGAACAGGATGTAGTCCCGCACTTCGCCGGCATAGGCGGAAACCCAGGCTTCGACCGGGCCACTGCGATACTGCAGACCCACGTCCAGCTGGGTGGTCTTCTCCGGCTCCACCGTCTCGTAGGCGGTCGGCTTGCCAACCTGGTTGGCGGCGGAGAACAGCTCCCAATAGTCAGGGAAGCGCTGGCTGTGACCGAGACCCACATAGGCGGTGGCCGGCAGACTGGCCAGCGCATGTTCGTAGCGCAGGAAGCCGCTGCCCAGCGTGTCGCTGCGCTTGTCTTCTGCCGTGGGGTTCACGCGGCAGGCCATGCCCATCATGTTGCAGAGCTGCGCACGCTCATCCGTGACCGAAACCCGGTCGGCCCTCAGGCCGCTGATGATCCGGCTTTCGCCTTCCAGCCGACGCGTCAGCTCGCCAAACACCCCGTACTGGCTGAACTCGGCATCCTTGACCCAGGACGCATCCCGGTAGGTGTCGATGCCCATGCCGCTGCGCTTGCGGTGCTCGTTGGTCTGGGCGTCGACCCCAGTGACCAGTTCGTAAGCACCCCATTGCCAGGTGGATGCCAGACGTCCGCCCAGGGTACGGCGATCCACGTTGGTAGCCATGGGGTTGCGCATGGGCATCATCACGTCGTTGGGGTTGGGCTGGCGCAACGTGTAGTTGTCCATCACATGGTCGGCGTAGTTGTAATAAACCCGCGCCTCGACCTTCTGCAGCACCTCGCCGATGTTCTCCTGCGCCACGCGCAGCGCCAGGCTCTGCCGCTCGAACTGGGTGCCGTCCATGCCGCGCCCGGCGTAGGCGGCTTCGCCGTCGCCGGTGCCGACGGTCAGTTCGACCAGGGTATCAGTGGTGGGTGTCCAGCCGAGCACCAGGTCGCTGCTCCACTTTTCCCACTGGGAGTGCACGTCGTCGCCGTTGCCGTCCTGGTAGTCGTTGGAGGTGGAGTGGTTGGCCAGCAGGCGCAGGTAGCCCTGACTGCTGCCGGTGGCGGCATCGATGGCGCTGTCGAAGCGCCCGTCGGAGCCAGCCAGCAGGCTGGCGTCGACACGCCCACCCAGTTCGGTGAAGTTCTCCGGCTCCCGCTCGAAGAGGATGGTCGCCGCCGAGGCGCCCGGTCCCCAGAGCACGGTCTGCGGGCCCTTGATCACCGTGAGGCTGTCGAAGTTCTGCGGGGTGATGTAGGAGCTCGGCGAGTCCATGCGGCTCGGGCAGGCGCCAAGCATCACGCCGCCGTTGCTCAGCAGGTTCAGGCGCGAGCCGAACATGCCGCGGAACACCGGGTCGGCGTTGGAGCCGCCGCCACGTACGGCGGAGAAGCCGGGAATGGTCTGCAGGTAGTCGCCGGCATCGCTGGCCGGCACCGGCTGGCGCGGGATCTTCGGATCGGTGACCACGGTCACGCTGGCGGCCGGTGCCACGCCGGTGATGACGGTGGGCGCCAGCTCGTGCTGGGAATGGTCGGCGGCCAGGGCGCCGCCGCTCAGTCCGGCCAGCAAAGCGGCGTGGGCCAGCTTCCAGCGCATGCGGTGCACATTGAAGGTAAACGCGGTGCGCACGCGCGCAGAGGCCGCGTAACGGATGTTACGAGTCATAAAAGGGGTCTCTCACAGAGGATTCGGACAAGCCGCCGGTGCGGCTCGACTGCTCGATCAGCTGTGCAAGACGGGAGGTGCTCGCGGGTGGCCGCTGCTGCGGCGCGGCGCCGCCGGCTGGGGGGCATCCGGCAGCGGCAGCGCGAAGGTGGGCCGGTGCTCGGGCAGCACCAGTTGCAGGGACAGGCTAAGCGGCGGATTGAGGGTCAGCAGCTCGCAATAGCCGCACATTTCCAGCGCGGCCAGCCAGGCCGGTTCGCCGGGCGTCGAACGGTGATGCATGCCATGGCCGCCAGCCTGCTCGGAAGCGGCGTGGCTGGCGTGCTGGGCGTGCTGGGCGTGCGAGTCGACCCCATGGCCGGCATGCATGGCAACCGCAAGGGTCGGCGGCTGCGGAGCGGCGCTCTGCAGGGCCTGCAGGGCCGAGAACAACGGGCCGACATGAATCATCAGCATGGCGAACAGGCCAAGCCAGATTCCGACGTTCGTTGTGTGCTGCCTGCTTCTCACGGATAGGCCTGTACTCGGGGCTTTGCGAGGATGGTTACAACGCGTGGCAAGGTTGACCAGTGCGACACAGCGCCGCAAGCGGCTCGCTGGACTGGCGGTTTTGCGCAATTAAATTGCGCTTTGTAATTTTTTTTTGGATGAAAACATCAATTTTCAAACAATGCTTGCACCGACTACTACGCAAGCACTAGCTTTGCGCACATTCCGCTTCCGATGATTCCCGTCCGCGCCGCGCAGGCCGGCCGCCGATGCAGAGAAAAGCCATGACCATGCTCAAAGATCCATCGCAGAAATACCGCCCGTTCCCGCAGATCAACCTCCCCGACCGTACCTGGCCGAGCAAGGTGATCGACCGTGCACCGATCTGGCTGAGCTCCGACCTGCGCGACGGCAACCAGTCGCTGATCGAGCCGATGGACGCCAAGAAGAAGATGCGCTTCTTCAAGACCCTGGTCGCCGTGGGCCTGAAGGAGATCGAAGTGGGCTTCCCGTCCGCCTCGCAGACCGATTTCGACTTCGTGCGTGAGCTGATCGAAGGCGGCCACATTCCGGACGACGTGACCATCCAGGTACTCACCCAGGCCCGTCAGGACCTGATCGAGCGCACCTTCGAATCGCTCAAGGGCTCCAAGCAGGCCATCGTCCACTACTACAACGCCACCGCACCCAGCTTCCGCAAGATCGTCTTCAAGCAGGACAAGGCCGGCGTCAAGCAGATCGCCATCGAAGCGGGCCGAATCATCAAGGGCCTGGCCGACGCCAACCCGGAGACCGACTGGCGCTTCGAGTACTCGCCGGAAGTGTTCAGCTCCACCGAGACCGAGTTCGCGGTGGAGGTGTGCAACGCGGTGATTGAGGTGTTCCAGCCGACCCCGACCAAGAAGCTGATCCTCAACCTGCCGGCTACCATCGAGGCGGCGACCCCGAACATCTACGCCGACCAGATCGAATTCTTCTGCCGCCATATCGACAAGCGCGACAGCGTGCTGGTCAGCCTGCATACCCACAACGACCGCGGCACCGGCGTGGCCGCCACCGAGCTGGGCCTGATGGCCGGCGCCGACCGCGTGGAAGGCTGCCTGTTCGGCAACGGCGAGCGCACCGGCAACGTCGACCTGGTGACCGTGGCGCTGAACATGTACACCCAGGGCGTCGATCCGCAACTGGACTTCTCCGACATCGACGCCGTGCGCAAGGTGGTCGAGGAATGCAACCAGCTGCCGGTGCATCCGCGCCATCCCTATGTGGGCGACCTGGTGCACACCGCCTTCTCCGGCTCCCACCAGGACGCCATTCGCAAGGGCTTCGCCCAGCAGAAGGCCGATGCGGTATGGGAAGTGCCGTACCTGCCGATCGACCCGGCCGACATCGGCCGTGACTACGAGGCGGTGATCCGCGTGAACAGCCAGTCCGGCAAGGGTGGCATCACCTATCTCCTGGAACAGGAGTACGGCATCAGCCTGCCCCGCCGCATGCAGATCGAGTTCAGCCAGGTGGTGCAAAAGGAAATGGATCGCCTGGGCCTGGAAATGACCGCCCAGCAGATCCACGAGCTGCTGGAACAGGAATACCTCAAGGCCGCTGCACCCTACAGCCTGAAGAACCATCGCCTGCAGGAGGAGAACGGCATCAGCCAGGTGGAAGTGGAAGTCGGCGAAGCCAGTGGCGCCACCCACCGCTGGATCGGTACCGGCAACGGCCCGCTGGAAGCGCTGGTCGCCGCCCTGCCGGTGCGCCTGGAGGTGATGGACTACAGCGAGCACGCCATCGGCGCCGGCAGCCAGGCCAAGGCCGCCGCCTACATCGAGGTGCGCCTGCCGGGCGGCCGTCCGCTGCACGGCATGGGTGTCGACGGCAACCTGACCACCGCCAGCCTGCGCGCCCTGTTCAGCGCCCTGAACCGTGCACTGGCGCAGGCGGAAGGCAAGTAACCCTCCACCAAAGGTAGTCAACGCGATGCGTTGACTACCCTACGCCGCACGGTGCCCCCTACACCTGCAACAACCGCTGCCTTAGCGCCTGGATCTCGTCACGTACCTGTGCCGCCGCTTCGAACTCCAGGTCGCGGGCCAGTTGCATCATCTTCTCCTCCAGCTGGCGGATGCGCTTGTTGATCTCGCTCGGCGAGCGCAGGCCGGCGTCGTAGCGGGCCTCTTCCTCGGCAGCCTTGAGCGCCTTGCGCTTGCCGCTGCGCGCGCCGGGGACCACGGCGCCTTCGAGGATGTCGCGGATGTCCTTCTTGATGCCCTGCGGGACGATGCCGTGCGCCTCGTTGAAGGCCAGCTGCTTGTTGCGCCGCCGCTCGGTTTCGTCGATGGCGCGCTGCATGGAGCCGGTGATGTTGTCGGCATAGAGGATCGCCTTGCCGTGCAGGTTGCGCGCGGCGCGACCGATGGTCTGGATCAGCGAGCGCTCGGAACGCAGGAAGCCTTCCTTGTCGGCGTCGAGGATCGCTACCAGCGACACCTCGGGCATGTCCAGGCCCTCGCGCAGCAGGTTGATGCCCACCAGCACGTCGAAGGCGCCGGTACGCAGGTCGCGGATGATCTCCACCCGCTCGACGGTGTCGATGTCCGAGTGCAGGTAGCGCACCCGCACGTTGTGGTCGGCCAGGTAGTCGGTGAGGTCCTCGGCCATGCGCTTGGTCAGCGTGGTGACCAGCACGCGTTGGTCGACCGCCACGCGCTTGTTGATCTCCGACAGCAGGTCGTCCACCTGGGTGCTGGCCGGGCGCACTTCCACCTCCGGGTCGACCAGGCCGGTGGGACGCACCACCTGCTCGATGACCCGGCCGGCATGCTCGGCCTCGTAGGGCCCGGGCGTGGCGGAGACGAAAATGGTCTGCGGGCAGATGGCTTCCCACTCGTCGAAGCGCAGCGGGCGGTTGTCCAGCGCCGACGGCAGGCGGAAGCCGTATTCCACCAGGGTTTCCTTGCGCGAGCGGTCGCCCTTGTACATGGCGCCGACCTGCGGCACCGAGACGTGGGATTCGTCGATCACCAGCAGCGCATCGGCCGGCAGGTAGTCGAACAGCGTCGGCGGCGGCTCGCCCGGGCCGCGCCCGGACAGGTAGCGCGAGTAGTTCTCGATGCCGTTGCAGTAGCCCAGCTCCATGATCATTTCCAGGTCGAAGCGGGTGCGCTGCTCCAGGCGCTGCGCTTCCACCAGCTTGCCCTTGCCCTGCAGGTAGTCGAGACGATCCCTGAGCTCCACCTTGATGTGCTCGACGGCCTCCAGCAGGGTTTCCCGCGGCGTGGCGTAGTGGGTCTTGGGGAAGAAGGTGAAGCGCGGCAGCTTGCGGATCACCTCGCCGGTCAGCGGGTCGAAGGCGGCGATGCTCTCCACCTCGTCGTCGAACAGCTCGATGCGCACCGCCTCCAGCTCGGATTCCGCCGGGAAGATGTCCACCACGTCGCCGCGCACCCGGAAGGTGGCGCGGGCGAAGTCCATCTCGTTGCGCGTGTACTGCAGCTCGGTGAGTCGGCGCAGCAGCTCGCGCTGGTCCAGGCGGTCGCCGCGGTCCACGTGCAGCACCATCTTCAGGTAGGTTTCCGGGCTGCCCAGGCCGTAGATGCAGGACACGGTGGTGACGATGATGGCATCGCGCCGCTGGATCAGCGCCTTGGTGGCCGACAGGCGCATCTGCTCGATGTGGTCGTTGATCGAGGCGTCCTTCTCGATGTAGGTGTCGGAGGACGGCACATAGGCTTCCGGCTGGTAGTAGTCGTAATAGGAAACGAAGTACTCCACCGCGTTATGCGGGAAGAACGCCTTGAACTCGCCGTACAGCTGCGCGGCCAGGGTCTTGTTCGGCGCCAGCACCATGGTCGGTCGCTGCACCTGGGCGATGACGTTGGCGATGCTGAAGGTCTTGCCCGAACCGGTCACGCCGAGCAGGGTCTGATGGGACAACCCGGCTTCCAGGCCCTCGACCATCCGGCGGATGGCCTCCGGCTGGTCGCCGGCGGGCGTGTAGCGGGTTTCCAGGGTGAACAGGGACTCGGACATGGGCACCTCGAATGACGCGCCAGCCGGCAGGCCGTCGGTCTTCGACGATGCGGCAAAAGCGCCTGCGGGATATCGCGGCTGGGAAAAATTGTGGCCATAATACCGCCCCGTTTGCGCAGCACCCTAGCGCCTCCGGCCCAGGGCGATTGCATGGCCCCCACCCTCCTTCTTCGAGCTCCGTCACCATGAGTTTGTTCTCCGCAGTAGAAATGGCACCGCGCGACCCCATCCTGGGCCTCAACGAAGCGTTCAATGCCGATACCCGCACCACCAAGATCAACCTGGGCGTGGGGGTGTACTACAACGAAGAAGGCCGAATTCCGCTGCTCAAGGCCGTTGCCGAAGCCGAGAAAGCCCGCCTGGCCGCCAGCGCGCCGCGTGGCTACCTGCCGATCGAAGGCCTGGCCAGCTATGACAGCGCCGTGCAGAAGCTGCTGTTCGGCGCCGACTCCGCCCTGCTGGCCGACGGCCGCGTGGTGACCACCCAGTCGCTGGGCGGCACCGGCGCGCTGAAGACCGGCGCCGACTTCCTCAAGCGCCTGCTGCCCGACGCCACCGTGGCGATCAGCAACCCGAGCTGGGAAAACCACCGCGCGCTGTTCGAATCCGCCGGCTTCCCGGTGCAGAACTACCGCTACTACGACGCCGCCACCCAGGGCGTGGACCGCGCCGGCATGCTGGCCGACCTGAAGGCCCTGCCGGCCCGCTCGATCATCGTGCTGCACGCCTGCTGCCACAACCCGACCGGCGTGGACCTGACTCTGGCCGACTGGAAGGCCGTGCTGGAGGTACTGCGCGAGCGCGAGCACGTGCCCTTCCTGGACATCGCCTATCAGGGCTTCGGCGACGGCATCGACCAGGACGCCGAAGCGGTGCGCCTGTTCGCCGACTCCGGCCTGCAGTTCTTCGTCTCCAGCTCCTTCTCCAAGTCGTTCTCCCTGTACGGTGAGCGTGTCGGCGCGCTGTCCATCGTCACCGGCTCGAAGGAAGAAGCCACGCGCGTGCTGTCGCAGGTCAAGCGCGTGATCCGCACCAACTACTCCAACCCGCCGACCCACGGCGCCACCGTGGTCGGCAACGTGCTGAACAGCCCCGAGCTGCGCGCCCTCTGGGAAGCCGAGCTGACCGAGATGCGCGAGCGCATCCGCGCCATGCGCCAGGCCATGGTGCAGGGCCTGGCCGACAGCGGCCGCGACTTCGGCTTCGTCGCCCAGCAGCGCGGCATGTTCTCCTATTCGGGCCTCTCGCCCGAGCAGGTGGAGCGCCTGAAGACCGAGTTCGGCATCTACGCCGTCGGCACCGGCCGCATCTGCGTGGCCGCCCTCAACCAGGGCAACATCGGCCGCGTCGTACAAGCCATCAAGGCCGTGATCTAACGGTGCATTGCGGCTAAAGCCCCTCCCACCACAACGAGGCATTGCCCTCGCCCCTGTAGGAGGGGCTTCAGCCGCGAGCTTCTGGCTGCGGCCGGCGCCAGAACCCTTGTAGGGTGGAAAACATTGTTCTTGTCCACCAAGGCGACCCAAGGTCGCCCGGACGAGCTTTGGCGTCGCCTCCTGGCGGATAGAAAAACGCTGACCGCCCTACGGGTGGATTTTCACTTTTCTTGATTTAATGCAGTGCGTTCGCATTTGCATCGGATTAGCGTATACGCACACTTCCCATCCGAGGCTCCACCATGAACGCAATCGCCCGCACCCTCGTCTTCACCCTCGCCACCTGCCTGTCCGCCGGCGCGCTGGCCAGCGAACGCATGGCCCATGCCAAGGGCCTGCCCGCCGATACGCTGGCCGAGGCGGTGAACAATCTGGTCAGCCACAACCAGAAGCTGGAAGCGCTGATCGCCCAGCCAATGACGTCGCAACAACTGGACGAAGTTCACCTGCTCAGCTACACGCTGGAGAATGCCCTGCGCCGGATCGACCAGGACCTCAAGCAGATCGCCGAGAACCTGGAAGCCGTGCACATCGCCTCGGAACGCAACGACCCCGCCACCGTGCAGCGCCAGGGCCGCGCCTATCTGGACGGCGTGCGCCCGCTGGCGCGCTGAGCGCGCCGCAGCAGCGGTTCCAGCAACCGGCACATGTTGCGCCAGTGCGAGCCCTTCCAGTACACCCGCTGGCAGTGCACGCAGTACCAGAACGCCGTGTAGCGGCGCCGCACCCCGGGTGGCAGGCGGTCCTCCACCGCCTGCCTGTCCACCGGTCGCAGTGGCAGGTTGCAGGTCAGGCAGCGGCTGAAGGGCCGCAGTCTGCCGGCCAGGTCCAGTCGCTCAAAGACCTCCTCCAGTTGCGCCGGCGGCTTGAGCGCCCGCACGTAGCAACCGTGGCGGATGGCGCGCCGCTTGAGCAGCTCACGATCACGGGTGAGCACGATCCGCTCCTGCTCCGCCGCCAGCTGGGCGATTTCGTCGTCCGTCAAGGCGTTGTGATACAGGGTGTCGAAGCCGGCCATGCGCAGCAGATGCGCCAGCCCGCCCAGGTGCACGTCAGCGATGAAGCGCGGCGCGCGCACCCGCAGCAAGGGTGCGACGTCCAGGGACAGGAACGGCGGATACACCGCCAGCCGGTCGCCATCGTGGATCAGCCGCTGGAAGCCCGCTGGCTGGCCGTTCACCAGGATGAGCCCCACTTCCGTATGCGGCACCCCCAGTGCCTCGATCATGTGCTTGGCGGTGGCCGCCCGCGCGCAGCGGCAGTTGAACGCCCGCCCGCGCCGCGCCGCCGGCAGGAAGTCGTTGAGCTGCGCGTAGAAGCGGAAGGTGGCGCTGACCATGGCACGCCCGCTTGCTAGGGTATCTCCCAATGACCGCAGCCAGCGCTGCTGCACCGCCGCCTCAGGACGAATGACACCATGCTCCATGACGAAACCCGCCCGCGTTTCTGGCGCGATGACCGACTGCCCTTCATCGAGGCGCGCTCGGTAGGCGATGGCCGCCAGGTCTGCTATGCCGCCCATGCCCATGCGTGCTTCTCGATTGGCGCCATCACCGCCGGGGGTTGTCATTACCGCAATGGCGACGTCCGGATGCGGATCGGCGCCGGCAGCCTGGTGCTGATGAACCCCCAGGTGGTGCATGCCTGCAATCCCATCGCCGGGCAACCCTGGGCCTATCTGATGCTGTACGTGGAGGCCGCCTGGCTGGGCGAACGGCAACGCGCGCTGGGGCTGTGCGAAGACGGCACCTTCCAGCCGCTGGCGGCCATCCACCTGGACGATCCGGCGCTCTATGACGCACTCCTCCAGCTCCACGCCCGCCTGCTGGATGGCCAGGTTTCCGCGCAGGCCAAGGCGGCGGCTACCGAGGCATTCTTCACGCGCCTGCTATTGACGCAGGCTACCTGTCCGGCGATCGAGCGGTCGGGGCAATGCGAGCAAGCCGCTGCGCTCATCGCGACGCAGGGCACTTCGGCATTGAGCCTGGACACCCTCTGCACGGCTGCCGGCCTGTCCCCCTCCCAGCTGATCCGGGATTTCCGCCGGCACTACGGCCTGACTCCGCATGCCTACCTGATCAACCGGCGCGTCCAGCACGGCCAGCACTTGCTACGCCAAGGCCTGAGCCTGGCCGATGCGGCACTGAGCGCCGGCTTTGCCGATCAGGCGCATTTTCAGCGGGCCTTCAAGAAACATCTGGCGGCAACCCCCGGTCAGTACCGCGCCGCTCAATCCATCAACAAGTAGCCGGCGCTGACCACCAGCAAAAGCGCCAACAGTCGATTGAAGCGCCGCATGCGCTCCGGCTGCCGCAGGTGACGTCCCAGGCGACTGCCGGCCCAGGCCCAACTGGCAACGGACAGGTAACAGATCAGGAAGTACAACAGCGTGAAGGCCCAGATCCGGCCCACGCCCCCCTCCGTTGCGAACAGCCCCATGCTGGCCAGCGAGGCTAGCCAGGCCTTGGGATTGAGCCACTGCATCACTGCTCCCGCCCAGAAGCCCGGCCGCCGGCCCTCCGCCTCCGGGGACAGCACGCCATCATCCGCCGCCAGCTGCCAGGCCATGTACAGGAAGAAGGCCACCCCGGCGAAGCGGATGAACACCAGCAACACCGGCAGGCGCTCCAGCATTGTGTGCAGCCCCAGGCCGATCAGCAGCAACAGCACGGCAAATCCGACGCTTGCGCCGCTGACGTGCCACAAACTGGGCCGCCACCCGAAGCGCGCGCCACTGCCCAGCGCGACCAGATTAACCGGTCCCGGAGTGATCGACGCCGCCAGGGCAAAGGCGGCCATGGACAAGTACAGTTCCACCACGTGCGTCCTCTTGGTTGCGATAGACGGCGCAGGTTAAGGACCGCACCGTGGTGGGTCTTGAACAAAATTGTCAGGCGGGGCTTGTTCTTGGCCCGGCTGATCTGCCAGTTTCAGCCGTCGCCGCCCAGGAGCCCGCCATGTACGTCCCCGCACATTTTGCCGAGCAGCGGCTCGATGAACTCCATGACCTGATCCGCCAGTACCCGCTGGGCATCCTTGTGACACATGGCGCGGCCGGGCTGGATGCCAATCACCTGCCCTTCGAGTTGCTGGTCGAAGCCGACCGGCCCGACCGTCTGCTGGCCCACGTGGCGCGCGCCAATCCCATTTGGCAGGAGGTTGCCGATGGCGCCGAGGTGTTGGTGATCTTCCGGGCGGAGGACGCCTATATCTCGCCCAACTGGTATCCGAGCAAACAGGAAACCCACCGGCTGGTGCCGACCTGGAATTACCGCGTGGTGCATGCCCACGGCCGTCTGCGCATCCGCGACGACGCCCGTTTCGTGCGCGGCGTGGTGGCCCGCCTGACTCGCACCCATGAGGCGCGCCTGGAGCAGGAAAAGCCCTGGAAGATGACCGATTCCAGCCCGGCCTACATCGACCAGATGCTGGCCGCCATCGTCGGACTGGAAATCGAGATCGTCCGGCTGGAAGGCAAGGCCAAGCTCAGCCAGAACCGTGAGTCCCGTGATCTCAAGGGGGCCGCCGAGCAGCTCCGTCAGCACGGCCAGGAGGCGTTGGCCACCCGGATGCTGAACACCTTGGGCGAGTGACCGTTACCCCTCACGCGAACTAGGCACCCTGCTCCGCTTCCTTTACCATCCGCGCCGTTCCCGCTCTGCCTGCGGCCGTCTCTGGCTGCGCCAACTGCTTTCAGGTACCTCATGAAACTCACCCGGCTCCGCGCCGATGTACTGGCCGGACTGACCACCTCGTTCGCCCTGGTGCCCGAGTGCATCGCCTTCGCCCTGGTGGCCCAGCTCAATCCGCTGATGGGCCTGTATGGCGCCTTCATCATATGCACGATCACCGCACTGTTCGGCGGTCGGCCGGGCATGGTGTCCGGGGCGGCCGGCTCGATGGCGGTGGTGATCATCGCCCTTGTGGTCGAGCATGGCGCCCAGTATCTGCTGGCCACGGTATTGCTGAGCGGACTGCTGATGGTGCTGTTCGGCGTGCTGCGGCTCGGCAAGCTGATCCGCATGGTGCCGCACCCGGTGATGCTCGGCTTCGTGAACGGCCTGGCGATCGTCATTGCGCTGGCGCAGCTCGAACACCTGAAGGTGGATGGCCAGTGGATGAGCGGCCCGAGCCTGTACTGGATGCTGGGGCTGATCGCGGCCACCATGCTGATCGTCTATCTGCTGCCGCGCCTGACCCGCGCCATTCCCTCGGCCCTGGCGGCGATCCTCGGCCTGGGCGCGGCGACCTGGTTCTTCGCCTTGCCGACCCATACCCTCGGCGACATGGCGCCGATGGCCGGGGGCCTGCCGAGCATTGCCCTGCCCGACGTCCCATGGACCCTGGACACGCTGCGCATCATCGCGCCGTATGCCGTGCTGATGGGACTGGTCGGCCTGCTGGAAACCCTGCTGACCCTCAACCTCACCGACGAGATCACCCAGAGTCGCGGGCATACCAACCGCGAATGCGTGGCGCTGGGCGCGGCGAACCTCACCTCAGGGCTGTGCGGCGGCATGGGCGGTTGCGCAATGATCGGCCAGACCATGATCAACCTGGGCTCCGGCGGGCGCGGGCGCCTGTCGGGCGTGGTGGCCGGGGTGATGATCCTGCTGTATGTGCTGTTCCTGTCGCCGCTGATCGAGCAGATCCCGCTGGCGGCGCTGGTGGGCGTGATGTTCGTGGTGGCGCAGCAGACCTTCGCCTGGGCCTCGCTGCGGGTGATGAACCGCGTGCCGCGCAACGATGCGCTGGTGATCGTCGCGGTGACCCTCATCACGGTGTTCACCGACCTGGCGATGGCGGTGCTGTGCGGCATCATCATCGCCGCGCTGAACTTCGCCTGGCAGCAGGGGCGCGAGCTGTACGCGGACAGCCACGACCAGGCCGACGGCAGCCGACTCTACCTGCCCCACGGCACGCTGTTCTTCGCTTCGACGACCCGCTTCCTGGAGCTGTTCGACCCGACCAATGATCCGCAGCAGGTCACCCTGGACTGCAAGCACCTGTCGTTCGTCGACTATTCGGCGATCGAGGCGCTCAAGGTGCTGCGCGACCGCTATGCACGGACCGGCAAGCAGCTGCGGGTGGTGCACCTGTCGGAGCGCTGCAAGCAGCTGCTGCGCCGCGCCGGACAGGCCTGAGGGCCATCACGGGCCACCTGGCGGCGGCCGGAAAAACGCTGGCCGCCCTTCGTTCGTGCCGGCCTCGTAGGGTGGACAACGTTTTCCTTGTCCACCATGGGGCCCCCGCCGGACTAACGGCGGCCAGGAAAGCGCTGACCGCCCTAGGTGGCGTTAACCTCAGCCCGCCAGGCGCTTGGCCAGGCGTTCCTGCAGAACCTTCAGATCGGCTTCGTCACCCTTCTGCGCCGCATGCACGCCCAGGCCCTGACCTTCGTAGCGGGGCACGATGTGGAAGTGGATGTGGAACACCGTCTGCCCGGCCGGGGCGCCGTTGAACTGAGCAATCTGGATGCCGGCCGGCTCCAGCTCCTCGGCCACCGCGCGCGCCACCTTCTGGGTGGCCAGGGTCACCTTGCACAGGTTGTCCGCATCGATCTCCAGCAGGTTGCGTGCTGCCGCCTGCTTCGGAATGACCAAGGTGTGGCCACGGGACTGCGGGAACAGATCGAGGAACGCCAGCACATACTCGTCCTCGTACAGCTTGTAGCAGGGGGCTTCGCCGCGAATGATCTTGGCGAAGATGTTCTGGGCGTCGTAGTCGCCGTGCAGGCTCATCGGGCTCTCCTTGAGCGGTTGTCAGTGGCGGAAAGATACCGGCTTGCGCGCGCTCAGGCACGCACCACAACGTTGGCACCGCCCGGCCTTTTTGCGTTAATCGTCCCTTTCCCATTGCCAGGAGTACGGCATGAGCAATACCCGACAGCCACAGCATCCCGTCGATGCCAGCTTCCCCGGCCGGTGGTCGCCCCGCGCCTTCACCGGCCAGGCGCTTTGCCGGGAGCAGCTGAGCGCGCTGTTCGAAGCGGTACGCTGGGCACCGTCGGCGATGAACGTGCAGCCGTGGCGCTTCTGCTATGCGCTCAAGGGCACGCCGCTGTTCGAGCGTTTCGTGGATCTGCTGGCCGAAGGCAACCAGGTCTGGGCGAAACACGCCGGCGCGCTGGTGGCACTGCTGTCCACCACCACCTACGTGGGCAGCGACGGTAGCGAAAAACCGTTCGCCAGCCATGCCTTCGACGCCGGCGCCGCCTGGATGAGCCTGGCGCTGCAGGCCCGGTCCATGGGGCTGGTCACCCATGCCATGGGCGGCTTCGACAACGTGCGCGCGCGGGATTACCTGCGGGTGCCGGACAACCTGGCGATCAACGCCTTCATTGCCATCGGCTACCAGGGTGACGCGGAGCAGCTGCCGGAAGCGCTGCAGGCCCGCGAGAAGGCCAGCGATCGCCATCCCCAGGAGCAGTGGACCTTCGAAGGTCCGCTGGGCTGAACCATGGACCTGCTGTTTCTCGGCACCTCCTCCGGCACGCCGACCCGGGCGCGCAATGTCAGCGGGCTCGGGCTGCTGGAGGAGAATGGCAAAGGCTGGTACCTGATCGATTGCGGCGAGGCCACGCAGCACCAGGTGCTGCGCACGCCGCTGTCGCTGTCGGCGCTGCGCGCCATCTTCATCACCCACGTGCACGGCGATCACTGCTTCGGCCTGCCCGGGCTGCTGGCCAGCGCGGCACTGCAGGGCCGCCAGGCGCCGCTGGAGATCATCGCGCCGCTGGGCGTCGAGGCCTGGCTGCACGCCACGTTCGCCATGAGCCAGACGCATCTGCCCTACCCGCTGATCTTCCATGCGGTCGAAACCTTGCAGGAATGGCGCACGCCGCAAATGCGCGTGCGCCGCACTGCACTGTCCCATCGCAGCCCCAGCTTCGCTTATCGCTTCGAAGAGGCGCGGCCGGATACGACGCTGGATATCGCGCGCCTGGAGCGCGACGCGATTCCCCGGGGTCCGTTGTGGGGCCAGCTGGCGCGGGGCTTCGACGCCGAGCACGAGGGACGCCGATTGCGCAGCGAGGACTACCTGCTGCCCGGCCGGCCGCCACGTGTCATCGTGGTCGGCGGCGACAACGACACTCCCGCGCTACTGGCGGACGCCTGCCGAGGCGCCCAGGTGCTGGTGCACGAGGCAACCTTCACCGAGACTGCCGTCAATGACGCGCGCGGCAGCTTCGGTCACAGCACAGCCGCCTCGGTTGCCGAATTCGCTCAGGAGGCCGGATTGCCGAACCTGGTGCTCACCCACTTCAGTGCCCGCTATCAGCAGGCGCCTGGGCGCGGCGCCTGCATCGACGAGCTGCACGATGAAGCCAAGGCGCGCTATCCGGGAACCCTGTTCCTGGCTGACGACTTCATGCGCCTGCACCTGAGCAAGGAGGGTGCGCTGCGGCGCGTCGAGCGCTAGCGCGGGCAGGCCGCTCAGGGCTTGATGGGCGTGATCTTGGTGCCCTCGATACTGAGACCCGCCATCAGCCCCTGCTGGTCGAAGATGAAGGCATAGGCATCATCCTTCAGGGTCGAGGTCGACAGGTTCCTGGCCACGCCCTCATCGACCACGACCACGGTCGGCCCCACGCCGATTTCCCAGCCCTTGGTCTGACGCAGGTAATCCACGGCCTTGTCGGTCATCAGGAACAGTGCATAGCCGTATGACTGCGCACCGACCTGCAATCCCCAGGAGCCACCCACGGAGTTGTAGTAGCCAGCGGCTTTCGAGTCTCGGAACAGCACGCCTTCGCCGTAACTGCCGCCGAACACCAGGCCGGCCTTGACGATCTTCGGGAAGACCAGAACAGCCGCGGCATTGCGCGAAATGGTTTCGGCAAAGGGCTGGGTCCGATAAAGCGCCTTCAGCGCCAGCTGAGCTTCGGCGGTCAACTCCTCGGCAGTAGCGGCGCTTGCGGGATTGAACAGGCTCGCAAAGACCAACAAGGCGGTCGCGAGCATCAGCGAGGGAAAGCTTTTCAAGAGTCTGGCCATGTCATGCGCCTCCAGCATCGACAGCAACGAGAGGGTCAGTCCCCGGGTCACCGTAGCCTGAGCCTAGCCAAACCCTTGAAGCCATTCCGTTGCCCCGCTGGCCGCCTGACCAGTGGGCACGAGACGCATGGCGGCTCAATATCTATTTGAAGCGCTTCACCGCTTCCAACCAACTCGGATCGAGACGACTCTGCTCGATATCCAGCCCCTGCGCTTCCATGGCCTCGCGGTGCTGGTCGATCTCGCGCACCATCTGGCTGAGCTCGGTGAGGTTGCCGTCGAGCTGGAACATCTGGGTCGCACCCAGGTGGTAGAAGCGCAGCAGCTTCATCGCCGCCGGATCTCCGGTCTCCACACCGGCCTTGACCTGGTGCATCTGGTTGGTGACGCGCATCAGGCTGCGCTTGAGCCGCCAGCCATACACCGCCGGCGCCATCCAGGGCGTCGACCAGAGCTTGAGGCGCACAATGGCCACGGTCGCTGCCAGGCCGGTCAGCACACCCAGCAGGTTCCAGCGGAAGTTGTCGCCGCCCGGCTCGCCGAACAGTTTCACAGCGACGGTGGCCGAGGTCAGTCCCAGCAACACGAAGATGGCCAGGATGGCCAGGGTGATGGTGCGGGTTTCCTTGCGGTAACGCTCCGGGCTCATGGGCTGGATTTCAAACATGCGAGACGACTCCCGTACTGCAGTAATGAAAAGGGCCAGCGATGCCGGCCCCCATGAATCACAGGAAACACTGAATCAGGCGATGGCCGCCAGCAGCTTCTCCCACTCCTTGTTTTCCTTCTTCGACACGCCACCGAGCAGTTCGATGGCCTGGCGCAGGCGAAAACGAGTCAGGTCCGGACCGAGGATTTCCATGGCGTCGAGCACCGATACCGAGCTGGCCTGGCCGGTGATGGCCGGGAACATCAGCGGCATCAGGTCGCGCAGCTTGAGGCCCATGGACTCGGCCACCGCCTGGATCACCGCGGTGATGCCGTCCTTGCTCCACTGGCGCAGGGCTTCGAGCTTCCACAGCACCAGCTGCATGGCCTGGCGCACCTGCTCGGGCGACAGTTTCTTGTGCTCGAACAGCGACGCGTCCAGGTTCAGCCCGCCGGAGAAGAAGAACGCGGCCAGCGGCGCGATCTGGCTGAAGGTTTCCACCCGGCCCTGCACATGCGGGGCGATCTTCATCAGGTAGTCGGGGTTGAACGCCCACTTCTGTACTTCCTCGGCGAAGCGCTCCACCGGCAGCTCGCGCAGCCATTGACCGTTCAGCCAGGAGAGCTTCTCCAGGTCGAAGATCGGCCCGCCCAGCGACACGCGGGTGATGTCGAAGTGGGCGATCATCTCGTCGAGGGTGAACTTCTCGCGCTCGTCCGGCATCGACCAGCCCATGCGGCCCAGGTAGTTGAGCATCGCCTGGGGCAGGAAGCCCATGCGCTGGTAGAAGGTGATCGAGGTGGGGTTCTTGCGCTTGGAAAGCTTGCTCTTGTCCGGGTTGCGCAGCAGCGGCATATAGCAGTTCACCGGTGCTTCCCAGCCGAAGTACTCGTACAGCTTGAGCAGCTTGGGCGCGGACGGCAGCCATTCCTCGCCGCGCAGCACGTGGGTGATGCCCATCAGGTGGTCGTCCACCACGTTGGCCAGGAAGTAGGTGGGCAGGCCGTCGGCCTTCATCAGCACCTGCATGTCGATGCGGTCCCAGCCGATCTCCACCTCGCCGCGCAGCATGTCCTTGACCACGCAGACGCCTTCGCTCGGCACCTTCATGCGCACCACGTGCGATTCGCCGGCGGCGACGCGACGCTGCGCCTCCTCGGGGGCGATATGCATGCAGTGACCGTCGTAGCGCGGGGTTTCCTTGTTGGCCATCTGCTCGGCGCGCACCGCATCCAGGCGCTCGGCGGAGCAGAAGCACGGGAAGGCGTGGCCCTTGGCGACCAGCTCGTCCGAGTATTTCTTGTAGATCGCGCCCCGCTCGCTCTGCCGATACGGACCGTGCGGACCGCCGACATCCGGGCCCTCGTCCCACTCGATACCCAGCCAGCGCAGCGCGTCATAGATCTGCTGCTCGGATTCGCGGGTCGAACGCACCTGATCGGTGTCCTCGATGCGCAGAATGAACTGACCGCCGTGCTGACGGGCGAAGCAGAGGTTGAACAGGGCGATGTAGGCAGTGCCGACGTGCGGATCGCCGGTGGGCGACGGCGCAATGCGGGTACGAACGGTGGTCATGGCGACTCTCGAAAGGAGGGAAAAACAGAGGCGCGATGTTATCAGGCCCGGCGGCGCGGGCTCCAGCGCAGCGGCGCGCTGCATGGCCTCGAACCGGATCCGTCAAAGGCTCGCGAATGAGTTCGCTCCCAAAGGGCCGCCGTGGCGGCCGCTATTTGTAAGCGGGAGCGGACTTGTCCGCGAGCGGGTACGGGCCTGGCGAACCCGTACGAATCAGACCGCAGCCGGCAGTCGTGGCTGCGCAGACCGCGCGCCGCGAACCATGCCGCGCACCAGGGCGATGAACACGCCGAGCATGCCACCCAAGACCAGGCCCAGTGCCAGGATCAGCGCCTTCTTCGGCTTGATCGGCTTGCTCGGCTCCACGGCGCGCTGGTCGACGGTGACAAGTTGCAGGGTATCGAAATCCACCTTGAGGTTACGCAGGCGGGCTTCCTCCTCGCGCAACTTGGCCAGGTCGGTCAGGAAGAGGTCTTCGTTCTCACGCAGCTTGAGCACCTCGATCTGCCGGTTGTTTTCCAGCAACTGCAGCTCCTTGAGGATCTCGCCGATGCGCGGCTCGGTGAAGTCATCCGACTTGCGCTGCTGCAGGGTCTTGCGCTCAGCCTCCAGCGCCTCGGTGCCCATGAAGTACAGCGGGATCTGCTGGTTGTTCACCTCGGTGCGCACGGTATTGCCCTGCGCCGAGCGCTGGTCCTGACCTAGCGCCGAGGGTGTAGTCGGCTTGCGGATGCCCAAGGCGTCAGCGATGCGAATCGCCTCGCCCAGTTGCGCGATACGGTTTTCCCGGCGGGTCTTCAGTTGGGTCCGCAAAGCACGCAGCTCGTCTTGCAACAGCGCACGCTTGAGCCGGTCTGCCTCATCAAGCTGGACGATACGGGATTCCTTGCTGGCCTCGTAATTGGCCCGCGACGTGGTGATACTCAGCGCCAGATTCTTCAGGCGGTTCTCGATGATGATCCGCACGTCTTGCTCGAGTTTTTCACGCTCATGCTGGATGGCGAAGTCGACCAGCTGGTTGAGGATGGTCACGCCATCGAGCGTGGCGGGATAGTCGAGCTGCAAGCCGACGTAGGCCGTCAGGTTCGCGTCGGATTTCTTGGGATCGGGGACGAGCAGCTTGAGGGCTTGATCGTTGAACGCCTCGAACGTCTGCTCGGGCGTGATGCCGTCCTGGGCCAGCTCCGCGAACAGTGCTGGGTAGGCCCGGAAGAACGCCAGGCGTACCTCATAAGAGTCCAGCGCCGAACCCACCCGTTTCAGGGCATCGCCAGTAGACAGCTTGTAGACCTCTGTACGATTCAGCTCGTCGAGGTCCTTGATCAGCGGCGGGCGCAGAACACTTTGGATCTGGTACACCGGGGTGGCGAGAAAAGCGTACAGGGCGGCCAGGCAAACGCCGGCTGCCGTAACAAGGGCGATCAGCAGACGCTGTTCCCATAGCCTGCGAAAGAGTTCGAGCAGGTCGATTTCGTCGGAGGACTTGGAGGAGGCGGCGTGCGGATGCAGATCAATTGCGGTCACTGGCAAGTTCCATTTCATTGCCTAAAACAAGCGGCATGCCGAACGTGAAATTCGTCACACCGCCAAGACGGCGCGAATTCTGCCAGAAGCCGAGAAGAAAGGACAACGCAAGGGACTAGGCCCCCCACTCGCCTCGCGAAGGTCAGGGTGGGCCCAAACTCAGACTGTACCGGCCATTCGAACATTCCTCGCCTGACCGGCAACAGCGAAACAGGTGACAATTTGCCGCAGTCATCGGCTGCAAGCACCGCACCAGAGAGGCTAGTGAGCGGGACGCGCGCGTCGCGGCTGCAGCAAGTTGCGCATCAGTGCCACGAATACACCCAACATGCCACCCAGCACCACACCCAGTGCCAGGACGAGGGCGCGCTTGGGCTTGAGCCGCTTCAAGGGCTGCTGCGCCGGCTGGTCGATCCGCGCCAGCTGTAGGGTCGAGGCATCGAACTCGATCCCATCCAGGCGCGCCGCCTCTTCGCGCAGCTTGGCCAGTTCCTTGAGGTACAGATCCTCATCCTGGCGTTGCTGCAACACCTCCACCTGACGGTTGTGGCGCAGCATGTCCAATTCCTTCTGGATCTCACCGATGCGCGGCTCCACGAAGTCATCGCTGGTTCGTGCCCGCAGCACATCACGCTCCGCCTCCAGGGCATCGACACCCAGGAAGTACAGAGGAATCTCCCGGCTGGTGATTTCCGTGCGCACACCCTGCCCCGCATCGGCCATGGCGGTCGGAGTGGTGGGTTTGCGGATACCCAGCGAGCGGGCGATACGGATGGCCTCCTCAAGAACGTTCAAGCGATTTTCGCGGCGGATCTTCAACTCGGCACGCAGGGCGCGCAGCTCATCCTCCAGCTTGGCCCGCTTGAGCGCCGCCTCTTCGAGCAGCGTGGCAATCTCGGCTTCCTTGTTGGCCTGATAGCTGGCGCGCGCAGCTTCGATACGCTGCTCGATGTTGGCCTTGCGGTTGGCAATCACCACCGCCAGGTCACTGGCCACACGCTCACGCTCCTGCTGTAGCACAAAGGCGACGAACTCATTGACGACCGAGACGCCATCCATCGAAGCCGGGTAGGTCAGCGCCATCCCGACAAATTCCCCCTGGTTCTTCTTGGGGTCGGGATAGAGCATGGCGAAGGCTTCGCTGTTGAAATCCTCGAACGCCTGTTCGGCGGTCAGCCCCTCGCGGGCAAGATCCGCGAAGAGTTCCTCGTGAGTCTGGAAGAACTCCAGGCGATTGCCATAGGACGACAATCCCCCGCTCACGCGCGACAGGGCCTCCAACGGCTTGAGCTCGTAGACTTCCGTGGCGTTCAGGGAATCCAGCACCCCTACTTCGACGGGGCGCAGAATGCTCTGCACGCGATAATAGGGCGTAGCCAAGAAGGCATAGAGGGCAGCAATCAACGTGATGAAGGCAGTAATGCCGACAATCACCCAGCGCTGATCCCAGAGGGATCGGATCAATTCCCGCAGATCGATCTCGTCGTTGTTGTCATTGACCATGCGGTAAGGCTGATCTTGCATGTTTCAGCTCCAAAGGGGCTCAGGCTCGGTACAACCTGGTCAGGTCTCTCCTTGTCGCAAACCAGAAACCATGTTGACGCTCAGAGCTGACCTAACCAGGCGGAGCGCTCCGACACGCAACGTTCAAAAAAAGTTCATTCCTGCCACGCCTGCAACGTGGGTTGCCCAAGTTAGGGACACCATCACAGCGTGGACACCTAGAACCTGGCGTCAAAATGCCATGCACATGAATAATGCAAATCAAATGCCAGAAGCATTCAACCAATAGCGCCGATCCGGCTACTCACGGGAATCCCGCAGCGCCCGCCGGGCATTGCGCAACCGCAGGCTCAACCGACCAATGACCAACCCGGCCAACAGCGGTCCGACAATCACGCCGGCCAGGAAGGCCACAATCAGCAGTGTGGCGATGGGTAACGCAGGGCTTTGCCAGCCGAGTAACAGCACGGACACCGGCTGCAGGTTGTCGAGTACGAACAACACAACCAAAAGGGCAACGAGGATCAGTAACGCCGCAAGCAGCGCTCGCTTGGCGAGCCTCATGCTCCGTCTTCCAGCGTTTCGGCGTCCTCGTTGACGCGGTCGCGAAGTTCCTTGCCGGGCTTGAAATGCGGCACAAACTTGCCGTCGAGGTTGACCGACTGACCGGTCTTGGGGTTGCGGCCTACGCGGGGCTCGCGGTAGTGCAATGAGAAGCTGCCGAAGCCGCGGATCTCGATCCGCTCGCCGGTCGCCAGGGCTTCCGACATCTGTTCCAGCATGCTCTTGATGGCCAGCTCGACGTCTTTCGACGACAGCTGCCCCTGGTGCGTGACAATCCGTTCGATCAACTCCGACTTGGTCATGGTTTTCCCTTCTTTTTCAAGCGGCTAGACCAACATTGCCGTTGGGTTTTAGCACGCTGCGCAGAATTTGAACAGCCCGCGCGCCGAGAAGGGGGTAGCCGGTAAGAAAAGCGTGAAAAATCAGTCGATTTGCCGCCGGAAAGGTGGCAACGCATTGAGGATCGCCTTGCCGTAGCGCTGGGTCACCACGCGGCGGTCCAGCAGGCTGATCACGCCGCGGTCCTGCTCGGTGCGCAGCAGCCGGCCGCAGGCCTGCACGAGCTTGAGCGCGGCATCGGGCACGGCAATCTCCATGAACGGATTGCCGCCGCGTGCTTCGATCCATTCGGCCAGCGCCGCCTCAACCGGGTCGTCCGGCACTGCGAAGGGGATCTTGGCAATCACCACGTGTTCGCAATAGGCGCCCGGCAGATCGACGCCCTCTGAGAAGCTGGCCAGGCCGAACAGCACGCTAGGCTCGCCATCATCGACCCGCGCCTTGTGTTTGTTGAGGGTTTCCTGCTTGGACAGGTTGCCCTGGATCAGCACACGCCTGCGCCAGTCGCGCTCGACGCCGTCGAACACCTCCTGCATCTGCTTGCGCGAGGAAAACAGCACCAGCGCGCCGCGCGCGCCCTCCAGCAGGCCCGGCAGCTCGCGCACGATGGCCGCCGTATGAGCGGCGCTGTCACGCGGATCGGCCTTCAGGTCGGGAACACGCAGCACGCCCGCCTCGGCATGTTTGAACGGGCTGGGCACCACCGCCGTGACCGCTGCGCACGGCAGGCCGGCGCGCATGCGGAACCGGTCGAAACTGTTCAGCGCGGTCAGGGTCGCCGAGGTTACCAGCGCACCATGGGCGACGTTCCACAGGTTGCGCCGCAGGGTATCGGCGGCCAGGATCGGGCTGGCATTCACCTCGATGTCATGGTTCTCGGCCAGGGTCAGCCAGCGCGCCATCGGCGGGCTGTCCTCGGGATCCTCGCCGGTGAAGGCGGTCCACAGTTCCCAGTTGGACTGGGCGCGGCTGAGCAGGCTGCCGAACAGCGGATACCACTCCTCGGCCTGGTGACTGGCCAGACCGGCGCCGGCATCGCCGTCCATGGCCTCCTTGAGCAGTTCGCTCAGGCGCGTGAAGACATCGGTCAGCCGTGAGAAGCCTTTCTTCAGTTCGATGCCCAGCTCATGCAGGTGCTCGGGCACCACGCCGCCCGGGAAACGATGCCGGGGACGCTCACGCCCCTCCACGTCCTCGCCGGTCTGAAATTCCGCCACCTGCTCGCAGGCGGCGAACATGAACTGCTGCTGGCTGCGCAGCTCGCGCGCCAGCTCCGGCACGCCTTCGATCAGGCGACCCAACTCGCCGGGCAACGGATGCTGGGCCAGCAGCTTGGTGAGGTTCTTCTCCACCTGGCCGAGCCAGTCGGCGGTGGAGCGCAGGCGGCTGAAATGGGCGAAGTGGCCGATAGCCTTGTCCGGCAGGTGGTGGCCCTCGTCGAACACATAAAGGGTTTCACGCGGATCGGGCAACACCGCGCCGCCGCCGAGGGCCAGGTCGGCGAGCACCATGTCGTGGTTGGTGACGATCACGTCCACCTTGGTCATGCCTTCGCGGGCGCGGTAGAAGCTGCACTGCTGGAAGTTCGGGCAGTGCCGCCCGGTGCACTGGCTGTGATCGGTGGTCAATTGCGACCAGACGGCATCCTCCAGCTCCTGGGGCCAGCTGTCGCGGTCGCCGTCCCAGCGGTTGCCGGCCAGCTTCTCGATCATCTGCGTGTAGAGCTTCTGGCTGGCCTCGTCGATGTCGAGGCGGAAACCCTCCTCCTCGAACAACTGGGCCGTGGCGCTCTGCGCCTGACCTTCCTGCATGAGCAGGTCCAGCCGTGACAGGCACAGGTAGCGGCCGCGCCCCTTGGCCAGGGCGAAGCTGAAATTCAGGCCGCTGTTGCGGATCAGATCCGGCAGGTCCTTGTGGACGATCTGCTCCTGCAACGCCACCGTGGCCGTGGCGATCACCAGCCGCTTGCCGGCGGCACGGGCGGCAGGGATGGCGGCCAGGCTGTAGGCCACCGTTTTGCCGGTGCCGGTGCCGGCCTCGATGGCTACCACCGCCGGCTCGCCGTCGCGGCGACCCTCGTCATCCGTCTTGATGGCGCCCAGCACCTTGGCCACCTCGGCGATCATCAGCCGTTGGCCGTAGCGGGCCTTGAGGCCCTTGCTGTCGAGAAAGCGGGAGTAGGCGCCCTGGATCTGGGACTTGAGTTCGCTGCTGAGCATCGCGCTGTATATATTTTCAGTACTTTTCGGGGTGGCTATGATACCCGCCCCCGGCCAAAGTCCCTACGCCCTGACAGCGGAGAATCACCCGATGCCCACCTTTACCCTGCTCTACGTGTTGCACCTGCTGGCCGCGCTGGCCTGGGTCGGCGGCATGTTCTTCGCCTGGATGATCCTGCGCCCGGCGGCCGTCGCCGTGCTGCAGCCGCCGGAGCGCCTGCGCCTGTGGCTCGACGTGTTCTTGCGCTTCTTCGCCTGGGTATGGGCGGCCGTGCTGGTGCTACCGATCAGCGGCCTGGCCATGATGCACCTGCGCTTTTCCGGTTTCGATGCGGCACCCGGCTACGTGCATGCGATGCTCGGGTTGTACCTGGCAATGCTGGCCCTCTTCCTGCGCGTCAGCCTGTTGCAGCTGCCGCAGCTGCGCAAGGCGGTGGAAGCGCAGGACTGGCCGACCGGCGGCGCGGTGCTCGGCCGCATCCGCCGCCTGGTGGGCATCAACCTGTCGATCGGACTGGTAGTGATGGCGATTGCCGGGGCGCGGTTGTTCTAAGAGGAGTGCACCGAGCCTGTGGGAGCGAATTCATTCGCGAGCTTTGGGGCGCCCGGCCAGGGGCGCCCGGCCAGAGGCGCCCTGAGGAACAAAGCTCGCGGACAAGTCCGCGCCCACATGCCCCCGGCAGCGTCCTATTCCACTCGCGCCTCGACCACCGCTTCCACGCGGCGGTTGATGGCCCGACCTTCTTCGCTGTCGTTGTCCGCCACCGGGCGGGCCTCGCCGAAGCCAATGGCATCGACCCGGCCGGACTGGATGCCGAACTCGCTCACCAGCACTTCACGCACGGCCATGGCCCGACGCTCGGAAAGACTCTGGTTGTAGGCCTCGGTGCCCACCGAATCGGTGTGTCCTTCCACCACCGTGGTGGTCTGCGGGAACTGCTTCATGAACTCCGCTACGTCGCGGATATCCGCGTAGCTTTCCGGCTTGACGACCTGACGGTCGAAATCGAATTTCACATCCAGCTCGACCCGCAGGGTCTCCGCGGGTGCTGGCTCGATGATTTCCTCTTCGACCTCCACCAGCGTCACGACCTCCTGTTCCTGGCCCTGGCCTTGCGCCCAGCAATAGCCGCCCGCCGTGGCAGCGGCGATCAACGCGCCCCAACCCGCGTAGCTGCTGCTCTCGAAGGCGCCGAGCGCCGCTCCCGTAACGCCGCCGACCGCCGCGCAGGTCGGCCAGTCGCTCTTCTGCATGCCGGCGCAGCCACTCAGCACGCCGGTCAGCACCACCAACGGTATCGCGTTTCTAACGATGCTCATCACGTTCTCCTGGATAATCGGTGTTGCCGATAGCCAGTGAGTTAAGCAGCACATTGAATGCGCGCTAGCGCACAGCGCCCGAGACAACTTCATCACACAGGGACTCGCAGACGCAGGCGGCAGGCACTTACGACCAATGGCACGCGCCGACACTTGCGCGTCCCGCTCGGCGCGCGCCTTCACCTATGATTGGCACCCGAGTCGAACGCGAGTGAGCACCATGTCCCCCGCCTGTCCCTGCACCAGCGACAAGCCGCTGTCCACCTGTTGCGGCCGCTATCACGCCGGCCTGCCGGCCCCCAGCGCCGAGCAGCTGATGCGCTCGCGCTACAGCGCCTACGTTCTGGGTCTGATCGATTACCTGGTCACCACCACCCTGCCGGCACAGCAGGCGGGCCTGGACCGTGAGGCCATGGCAGCCTGGAGCGCGCAGAGCGTATGGCTCGGCCTGGAGGTGGAGCAGGCCGAGGTGCTGGGCGGTACCCCCGAACACGCGCGTGTGACCTTTACTGCCCGCTGGCACGATGCAAACGGCGATCACAGCCACCGAGAATGCTCGGCTTTCGTGCAGCGTGACGGCCGCTGGTACTTCATCGATCCCACCGTGCCGCTGCAGGCCGGCCGTAACGACCCCTGTCCCTGTGGAAGTGGGCTGAAGTTCAAGAAATGTTGTGCTTCTTACCTGTGATCCTCTGACCATTACGGTAGGAATACTGGCGGCCGGCCGCTACAATCGAGCGCACTTCACAGCCGTGTCCCATGCCCATGCCCCTGGCCAAGAACGCACTCGTCGCCAGCCTGCTGCTCGGTCTCGCCCTGCTAGGCGGCTGCTCCACCTGGATGAGCGGCTCCTTCCAGGATCCGGAAATCCGCCTGCTGCGGGTGGAAACCATCGAAGCGCGTCTCGACGAACAACTGTTTCGTCTGCATTTCGAGATCAGCAATCCGAACTCCCGCAGCCTGCCGGTGCGCAACCTGAGCTACAGCCTGTTTCTCAATGACATTCCCCTGGCGCGGAATCAGGATGAACGCTCCCTGATCGTTCCGGGCAACGACGTGCGTCGCTTCGGCGCCAACCTGCACACCAACCTGTGGCGGCATATTCGCGAGATCACCCGGCTCCTGGAGAAACCCGACCAGCCCGTGCAGTACCGGCTGGAGGGCACTCTGAAGGCCGGGCTGCTGTTCGGGCGGGACGTGCGGTTTTCCCGCAGCGGCGAGATAATCCCCCGCGACCACATACCGGAGTAGCTCCATGACGCAACAACCCCATGTCCACGGTCCGCACTGCGACCACGACCATGAGCATGAGCATGAGCATGAGCATGAGCATGATCACGGCCATGTGCACGGCCCGCACTGCAACCATGCCCCGCAGGAGCCGACACGCAACCCGCTGAAGGCCATCGGCCGCAACGACCCTTGCCCGTGCGGCAGCCAGAAGAAATACAAGAAGTGCCACGGTGCCTGAGTTCCCGCTGCCACTGCTGATCGCCGCGCTGGCGATCATTGGCCTGCTGGCAGGCTATGCCCTGTGGTTGTGGCGGCAGGTCTGGCAGCGCCAGCGCCAGCAACAGGCACAGGACCGCCAACAGCGCGAGCGGCTCGGCGAGGATTTGCGCATCCTCGCCAGCAGCCTGCTTGACGGCCAGTTACCGATGATCGAAGGCGCGATCCGCATCAAGGTGCTGATCGACAATTACGACACCACGCTCAGCCAGAGCGCTCACAGCGCCGTGTTCCACAGCCTCTACGCGGCCACCGCCGACGTGCCCACCCATGCCGCCTGGCAGGCACTGAGCGCCGAGGAACGCACCCAATACCGCAGCCGTTTCGCCGCCCTGGAGCGCGAACATGGCGAGGCGCTGCGGACGGCTGCGAAATGGCTGCTGGAGCAGCGACTGGGCTAATCTGGGTACGCCTGACGCTGAGCGGTCAGGTTGTTTTGACAGGGTGGCCATGGAAATGGTGTCCGCCCTCCCCGCATGGATGCTTTTATGACCCCGCCTCTGCTTCGCGCCCTTGCCCTGACACTCCTGCTGGCGGTGGGCGGCTGTCATGCGCTGCTCGACGGCCACTATCGCGATACCCTGCCGCCAGAACAAGGCAGCATCACCCTCGAAGGACTGCATAAGCCAGTGTCGGTGCGCCGCAACGCGCTGGGCATGCCCTTCATCGAAGCCGACAGCCTGGCCGATGCCTCATTCGCCCTCGGCTACGTGCATGCCACCGACCGCCTGGCGCAGATGGAGGGCATGCGGCTGATGGCCGCCGGGCGGCTCGCCGAGATGCTGGGCGCCGGCGTGCTGGACATCGACCGCTTCATGCGCACCGTGGATCTGGAGCGGGCCGCCAAGGCGCTGCAACGTGGCGTGTCCCCCGAGGTCATGCACCTGCTGGAACGCTATGCGCAGGGCGTGAACCGTTACCTGGCCCTCCACCAGGGGCGCCTGCCCCTGGATCTGGACGCCGCCGGACACCACCCCGAGCCCTGGACCCCGAGGGACTCGCTCCTGGTGTTCTGCCTGCTCAACTTCGGGCTGGCCGCCAACCTGCAGGAAGAAATCGCCGCGCTGGCGCTGGCCCAGCGGGTAGGCACAGAACGGCTGGCCTGGCTGCTGCCTGTCTATCCCGACGAACCCCTGCCCTTCGATGAAACGGCCAAGCTGGCCGAGTTGACGCTGCAAGCACACATTCCCGGCCTCGGGGAGCTGGCTGCAACCGGCCAGAAGATCGCCGCAACCCGTCTGCTGGGGGCCGCCGCGTCCAACAACTGGGCCGTTGCCCCCGCCCGAAGCACGGCCGGAAAGAGCCTGCTGGCCAACGACACCCATCTGCCGCTGGCCATGCCGTCCTACTGGAACTATGTGCACCTGCGCACGCCGGAGCTGCAGGGCGCCGGCGTCGCCATCGCCGGCCTCCCGGCCGTGGTCGCAGGCTTCAACGGCTCGCTGGCCTGGGGCATGACCATGGTCATGGGCGACAACCAGGATCTGTTCCTGGAGCAACTGGTCGAGGGGCGTGACGGACAATGGCTCTACCTGGCCGAAGGCGAGTGGCAACCCACCCGGCAGCGCCGGGAAACCTTCATCATCAAAGGGCAGCAACCGGTCAGCGAGATCATCCACGAAACACGCAACGGTCCGCTGCTCAATGCCGTGCTGACCGAACCCCGCCATATGCTGCAACCCCGAGCCCTGCAGAGCGGCTACGGGCTGGCCTACCGCAGCATTCAGAACGAGACTGACCAGAGCGTGGATGCGTTCTTCGCCCTGTCGCGCGCCAAATCGGTGACCGACGCCTTCGAGGCCAGCCGTGGCGTGCGCGCCATGGCGCTGAACATCCTGTTCGCCGATGCCGACGGCATCGGCTGGCAGGTCACCGGACGCTATCCGCAACGCGCCCGCGGGCAGGGACTGCTGCCCTCGCCGGGCTGGGACGACCGCTACGGCTGGAAGGGCTATGTCGACCCGGCTCGTCACCCCAGCGCCCGGAATCCGAAGAGCGGCTGGCTGGGGACGGCGAACCATCGCAGCGTGCCGGCGGACTTTCCGGTGCGCCTGAGCAGCTCCTGGTATTACCCGGAGCGCGCCGAGCGCCTGGCCCAGGTGCTGGCCGCTGGCCCCCATGATCGCGACAGCATGATTGCCCTGCAGTACGACCAGACCAGCCCATTCGTCCTCAAGCTGCAGGCCATGCTGCGCGCGCCCGCCATGGCCGAAGCGCTGGAAAGCGCGCTGCTGGCCCTGGCGCCCCCCGAACAATCCCGTGCCCGTGAGGCCCTGGAACGCCTGCTGGCCTTCGACGGCGCGCTGACGGCCGATTCGGCGGATGCCGCACTCTACGCCGCCTTCCTGCATGAAAGCGCGCGGCAGATCTTCCTCGACGAACTGGGACCGGAAGATGATCCGGCTTGGCAAGCGCTGGTGCAGGCCGCCAACACGTCCTACTCGGCTCAGGCCGACCACCTGCTGGGACGCGACGACAGCCCGTTCTGGGATGACACGAGCACTCCGGAAGCCGAGGACAAGCCCGCCATCCTGGCCCGCAGCCTGGCGGCCGCCACGGCGTTGCTGGAGCAGCGATTGGGCAACGATCGCGAAGCCTGGCGCTGGGATGCGCTGCACCGCTACCACTGGGTCACCGACGGCAGCAAGCTGGCCCCCTACCTGGGCTTCACCCAGCGCCATGGCCTGAAGGCACTTGCCGGTTACGTGGATCGCGGTCCATATCCGGCCGGCGGCGATCACAGCACCCTGAACGTGGCAGCCTATCGCTGGGGCGAATCCTTCGACACCTGGCTGATCCCGGCCATGCGCATCGTCGTGGATTTCGCGGCGGAGGAGCCTATGCAAGGCCTCAACAGTAGCGGCCAGTCCGGCAATCCTGCCAGCCCGCATTACGCAGACGGCATTCAGGCGTGGCTGGACGCCGACTATCAGGTGTTTCCCTTCCGCGCAGAAAACCAGACCCACGTGTACGGGGAGCGGCGGTTGTGGTTGCTGCCGTAGGGGCAGCTGCCCAATAAGCCGGTTACAGGCCCTTGACGGCGAAAATGCCCGCGGCGTTGCGCCAGTAACCCTTGTAGTCCATGCCGTAGCCGAAGATGTAGCGATCCTCGCAGGGCAGACCGACATAATCGGCCTTCAGGTCCGGACGGGCCTTGCGGTCATGAACCTTGTCGATCAGTACGGCGGTGTGCACCTCGCGGGCACCGGCATGCCGGCAGAAGTCGACGATCGCCGCCAGGGTGTGCCCTTCGTCGAGAATGTCGTCGATGATCAGCACGTCGCGGTCCATGAACGACACTTCCGGCTTGGCTTTCCAGAACAGTTCGCCGCCGCTGGTTTCGTTGCGGTAGCGCGTAGCGTGCAGATAGGAAAGCTCGAGCGGGAAATCCAGTTGGGTCAGCAGCTTGCCGGCAAAAATCAGCCCACCGTTCATCACGCAGAACACCACCGGATTGCGTTCGGCCAGGTTGGTGTTGATGTCCTCGGCCACCCGACTGATGGCGGCCTCGATTTGCGCATTGCTGTACAGACAGTCGGCTTCGGCCATCACCTGGCGAATGTGGGCGAGATCGGGCATGAAAAAAATCCTCTTGCTGCTGGGATTCGGCAAAAACGAAGCGCGAAAGGTATGCCCCGAGCAGCCATCAGGCAAGTTTCGGTGCTCACCGGTTGCGTACAGTCTTCGTGAAGCGCCCCCCCCTTGACGAGAATCTGCCGCAGCCACCGACAAAGACCGTTTTTTTGCTGATACCTGCATGCTATTTGCTTTACCCTAGCGCGATTTTTTGCCCGCCCCCTGCCGGAGAACCTCCATGCCTATCCGAGAGATCCGCCACCCGCTGATCCGCCACAAGCTCGGCCTGATGCGCCGGGCCGATATCAGCACCAAGAATTTCCGCGAACTTGCTCAGGAAGTGGGCGCACTGCTCACCTACGAAGCGACCAATGACCTGCCACTGGAGAACTACGAGATCCAGGGCTGGAACGGCACGGTCACCGTCGAGAAGATCGCCGGCAAGAAAATTACCGTGGTACCGATCCTGCGTGCCGGCATCGGCATGCTGGATGGCGTGCTCCAGCTGATTCCCAGCGCCAAGGTGAGCGCAGTGGGCATCGCCCGCAACGAGGAAACCCTGCAGGCACACACCTACCTGGAAAAGCTGGCGCCGGAAATCGACGAGCGCCTGGCGCTGATCATCGATCCCATGCTGGCCACCGGCGGCTCGATGGTCGCCACCATCGACCTACTGAAGAAGGCCGGCTGCAAGGAAATCCGCGCCATGGTGCTGGTGGCTGCGCCGGAAGGCATCGCGGTGGTGGAAAAGGCCCACCCGGACGTGCAGATCTTCACCGCCTCCATCGACCAAGGGCTTAACGAACACGGCTACATCATTCCCGGCCTGGGCGATGCCGGCGACAAGATCTTCGGCACCAAGCAAAAGGACAGCTGAGCATGAGCGACACTTTCAAGGACCCGATTTTGCGCCAGGGGATTGCCGGCGCGCAGATGCTGTTCGTGGCCTTCGGCGCCCTGGTGCTCATGCCGCTGCTGACCGGCATGGACCCCAACGTGGCGCTGTTCACCGCGGGCATCGGTACCCTGCTGTTCCAGCTGGTGACCCGCCGCGAGGTGCCGGTGTTCCTGGCCTCCAGCTTCGCCTTCATCGCACCGATCATGGCGATCAAGGGTGAAGTGGGTCTGCCGGCCGTATTGGGCGGCATCATCGCCGCCGGCGTTGTGTATGTCTTGCTCAGTTTCGCGGTGAAACTGCGCGGCGCCGGCTTCATCGACCGACTGCTGCCGCCGGTGGTCATCGCTCCGGTGATCATCTCCATCGGCCTGGCCCTGTCGCCGGTCGCGGTGGGCATGGCCATGGGTGGAAGCGGCGAGAACGCCATCCCCTACGCGACCGCCATCACCATTTCGATGGCCTCGCTGCTTGCCACGCTGCTGGTCGCCACGCTGGGACGCGGGCTATTCCGCCTGGTGCCGATTCTGGCCGGCATCGTGGTGGGCTGCGCCCTGTCCGCCGCCTTCGGCATCATCGACACCTCCGGCATCGCCGCCGCGCCCTGGCTGGCCCTGCCGAACTTCGTCGCGCCGGAATTCCACTTGGGGGCCATTCTTTACATGCTGCCGGTGGCGCTCGCCCCGGCCATCGAACACATCGGCGGTGTGGTGGCCATCGGCTCGGTGACCGGCAAGAACTTCATCCAGAAGCCTGGCCTGCACCGCACCCTGCTCGGCGACGGCCTGGCGACCTCGGCAGCCGGCCTGTTCGGTGGCCCGCCGAACACGACTTATGCGGAAGTGACCGGCGCCGTGATGCTGACCAAGAACTACAACCCGAAGGTCATGACCTGGGCAGCCGTGTTCGCCATCCTGATGGCCTTCGTGGGCAAGTTCGGCGCAGCGCTGCAGAGCATCCCGGTTCCGGTGATGGGCGGCATCCTCTGCCTGCTGTTCGGCTCCATTGCCGTGGTCGGCCTGAACACCCTGATCCGCAACCAGGTGGACCTGTCCCAGCCGCGCAACCTGATCATCGTCTCGGTGACGCTGGTGTTCGGCATTGGCGGCATGAAGCTGGGCACCCCGGAGTTCGCCCTGTCCGGCATCTCGCTGGCGGCGCTGACCGCCCTGCTGCTCAACCTGCTGCTGCCAGGCGGCCAGGGCTGGAAGAGCAAGCCGCTGGATCAGGAACAGACATAGGATTCGGGTAGGAGCGGGTTCAGCCGCGATGCTCCAGAAGCTCGCGACTGAAGTCGCTCCTACGGATGTGTGCAGGCTTTCGCTTTCGGGGGAGGGGCTTTAGCCGCGACGGTGCCCTCTCCCCGTGCGGGAGAGGGCGAAGAAAAACCTTCAGGCCTCGTCTTCGCGGCGACTCATGCCATACTTGCGCATCTTCTCCACCAGCGTGGTGCGGCGGATGCGCAGGCGCTCGGCGGCCCGTGCGACAACGCCGCCGGCCTCGTCCAGGGCCTGCTGGATCAAGCCCTGCTCCAGGTTGCCCAGATACTCCTTGAGATCCAGCCCCTCGGGCGGCAGTGTGGCAGTGGCCGACAGGGCTGGCTGCATGGCACCACCGATGGCCGCCCGCTCCTCCAACTCCTCGCGGATCGAGGCCGTGAAGTGCTCTTCCTCGTCGTCCACGTGCCGAAACTTCTTTGGCAGCTCGGACACACCGATCACCCCATACGGGTACATGATCGCCATGCGTTCGACCAGGTTGGCCAGCTCACGCACGTTGCCCGGCCAGTCGTGGCGGCACAGCGACATGATCGCGGCCGAGTTGAAGCGGATGGAGCCGCGTTTCTCGTGCTCCATGCGCAGGATCAGCTCGTTGATCAGCACCGGGATGTCTTCCACCCGCTCGCGCAGGGGAGCCATGTCGATGGGGAAGACATTGAGGCGGTAGTACAGATCCTCGCGGAAGGCGCCTTCGGCGATCATCTGCTCCAGATTCTTGTGGGTCGCGGCGATGATGCGCACATCGGCCTGCTGCGTCTTGTTGCTGCCCACGCGCTCGAAGGTTCGCTCCTGCAGCACGCGCAGCAGCTTGACCTGCATGGCCAGCGGCATGTCGCCGATCTCGTCGAGGAACAGGGTGCCGCCCTGGGCCAGCTCGAAACGCCCGATGCGATTGGAGATGGCGCCGGTGAACGCGCCCTTCTCGTGGCCGAACAGCTCGCTCTCCAGCAATTCGGCCGGAATGGCCCCGCAATTGACTGGCACGAACGGCGCGCCGCGGCGCTTGGAGTGATAGTGCAGGTTGCGGGCCACCACCTCCTTGCCGGTTCCGGATTCGCCGAGAATCAACACGCTGGCTTCGGTGTCGGCGACCTGATGCATCATCTGCCGCACGTTCTGAATCGCGCGACTGGTGCCGACCAGGCTGCGGAACAGGTTCGGCTCGCGCTGCCGGCCCCGATCGCGGGCCTCGTCGTACATTTCGCGATAGACCTGCGCCCGGTGCAGCGTGTCATTGAGACGGTTGTAGCTGACCGGATCGTCCAGCACGCTCAGTACGCGGCGGCGTTGCTCTTCAGGCCACTGCGCCATGTCGGCGGGCTCTTCCAGCAACACCAGTGGCAGCAGTTCGTCCAGAGCGTGCAGCTGCTTGATCTGCTCCAGGACGCCGCCACGGGCGTCCACCTGTCCCAGCAGAACGCAGAGAATTTCCTTGGCAGCGATCGCTGCGCCCATGTGCTCCCGACAATCCGCCGAGCCGCACGCCAGAAGATCTTCACCCAGGAAGCCCAGAATGACCGCCAGGTCTCGGCGACGCTCGGCACGGTCATCGATCAACAGGATTTTGGTTTCACGCCACATGTCTGACTTCTGGCCTGGATTCTTTTTTTACACGTTCCGACCCATAGGGGCCGATGGCAGGATGGCGGCCATTTAAAGTCAAAAGACTGTCTCAAGTCAATTTCCTGACTAGCAAAAATGACTTTTGTCTAACGGCCCTGTCACAGATCAAAAAATGCCAGAAATATGACTGATGGAAATGTGATGGCATTAACACTTCTAATGTTAATTGGCGCCAGGAATACCTGCCAAAAAGAAAACCCCGCCGTAGCGGGGTTTGCAAATCACTTGGTCAGTTGCGAAGCGATGCCATCCCAGCCCGCCTTCAGTTCACGCATCAGCCCCGCCACTTCTTCGAGGATACGGACATCGTTCTTGCGGTTGGCTTCGATCAACCGCCGCGCCATATAGTCGTACAAGCGGTCATAGTTGGCCGCCAGCTCGCCGCCGGCTTCCAGGTTCAGCCCCTCGCGCAGACCGCCAATGATGTCGATGGCCTTGCCGATCAGCATGCCTTTCATCTCGGTCTGCCCCCGCGACATGGCGCCCTGGGCCTGGGCGATGCGGTCCAGCGCGCCGGCCTGCAGCATCTGGATCAAGCGGTGCGGGCTGGCCTCGGACACCTGCGCATGGGCGTTGACCTGCTGGTACTGCTGAAGGGCGGAACGGGAATACATGCGCAACTCCTGAACGGTCGGACTACGCCTAGGGTATCGGCCCACTATCGGCAAGCTTTAGAGGAAGAGGATGAAAGGCGCATGGGACCCAATGGCAAAGCGCCCATAAGACCGGCGGCATCCAAACGCTCGCCGCTGAAGGGCCTCCTACCGGTGCCAGGCAGTCACTCTGCGTCCTGATACGCCCGGGCGCCGGCGCTGGCCTGACGCAGCTGGCGCAGCTCTGAGCCCACCTGCTGCTTTTCGGCCTCGCACGCCTCCAGCACCTCACGGTACAGCGCCAGCAGCTCGCCGAGACGCTCAAGCACCTCAGGGTCACCCTTGCCGCCCTGCGCCATCACGTCATCAACGACCTGACGGCACAGCGAATCGAGCTCGCCGATCGCCTCCCAATCCTGGCGCTCCAGCGCTTCGCGCAGGGCACGCTGGGTGGATTCCAGTTTCTCGATGGCTTCTTGCATGAACTCGTTTCCTTGATACGCCCCTGGGGCGGATGGCGCTGCCGCCGGTCAGTCGTCGCTGCCTTTCTTGTTCAGCGCGTTCAGGGTGGCCAGCACGCTCTGACTGGTGGCATTCAGTCGCGCGACCAGGCTGTCCATGGCGTTGAACTTCTTGAACAGGGAGGTCGTCAGGGTTTCAATGCGCAGGTCCAGCTTGGTCTGGTCAGTAGCCAGGGCATCCTTGGCATCGGTCAGGCTTTTCTCGCGCGAGGCCAGCAAGCCGTCCTTGCCGGCGTACACCGAGGTAATGTCGCCGATGCGATTGAACAACCCTTTCTCCCCGGTGAAGAATGCCTTGATACCTTCCGGATTGGAGGCCACGGTTTTCTTCAACTGGTCTTTGTCGAGCGCGAGGGTACCGTCGCGGTTTGTCTTGACGCCCAACTGAGCAAGTACCTTCAGCTCGCCCGCACCCTCTACCGGATTGGAAAGCGCGCTGCGCAACTGCGACATCATCGAGCGCAGCGTCGAGTCCGCCACCAGCGCACCCGCCTGGGTCGTGGCGTTGCCATTGGCGTCAGTGGTCTGAGTGACCTTGGTCAGACCATTGGTGACAGTCAGCAGCGTGTTGTAGGCCATCACGAAGGATTCGACCGACCCTGCGATGCCATCAGCATTGGCTGCCACCGACAGGGTCGTGGTGCCCGCCTCTTCCAGCTTGATGCTCAGACCACTGAGGTTGGTGACCGTGTTGGTCTTGCTGGACATCTCAAGACCATCGATCTTGAACGTGGCATCAGCAGCCGGAGTGATGTAGCCAGCGCTCCCGGGAACAGCACCATCAAGCGCGTCCGTTCCGACAATGTTCAACGCAGACAGATCGTTCTCGCCCACCACGGAGATGTCGGTACCTGCGCCGGTCGTTTCGGAGGCCAGCACCAGACGCGATCCGCCATTGCCATCGCTGATAATGTTCGCCGAGATACCCGCCCCGCTCAGCTGATCGTTAATGGCGTTGCGGACATCCGTCAGGCTGGCGCCGTCGTCAATGCTGACACTGTAATCGTTGCTGCCCACGCTGACGGTCAGCTTGCCACCAATGGCGTAAGTGGTGGAAGCCTGGGTTGCCGAGGCGACTTTCGACGCGGTCGCCAACTGGGTCACTTCCAACTTGTACGAACCGGCCACCGCTCCGGCACCCATGGTGACCTTGGCCACATCGGTCTTCGAGGAGCTTGCCTTGTAGCCATCGAAGGCCGCGGCACTCGACTTGAGCCCCGCCAGCGCAGCCTCGAACGTCTCCACCGCGCTCTTCAACATTCCAACTGCCGAAAGCTGCGTATCGGTGCGCGCTTTCTGAAGGTCGATCTGGGTCTGCTTCGGCGCCTTTTCCGCATTGGCCAGCGCCTTCACCAGATCATTGATATTCAGACCTGAACCCAGACCGGTAATCGTGCTGACCGCCATGCTGTCACCCTCTTTGTTTTCCTAGCGCCCGGCCTGCCACAAGGCATTCTCGAACCAGACTGCCGCTATTCATGGGGGCGGATTCGTCCCCACGCACCTGTATAAGAATCAAACCTGGCGGCTGAAGAGAATGCCGCTAGCGTCTCGCAACCGCTTGGCGAGCTCCAGCGCTTCCTCTGAAGGCAACTGGCGGATCACTTCGCCACTGTGCCGAGCGATCACCTTGACTACGGTGCGCCCGGTGTCTTCGTCGATGGAGAACTGCAGGCCACGCTGCGTTTCATCAACGAACTCCTGAATTCGTTTGATCGCCTCCACTACGCGCTCGCGTTCGGGCTCGATCGGATATTGTCGTTTTTCTTCCCGGACGCTCTTGCCGGCCTGTTCGGCCTCACTCGCCTGGGATATGTGCGCCGTATAGAAGGCGTTGATATTCAGTCCAACGTCCATCAGCCTATTTCTCCGTCAAAAGAGAGGGCGCACAAGGCGCCCCCTCTCCTAGCGCAGGGGGATTAGCCCAGCAGCTTCAGCACGGCGGACGGCAGCTGGTTAGCCTGAGCCAGGATCGCGGTGGATGCCTGTTGCAGGGTCTGCTGCTTGGTCAGCTCGGCAGTTTCGTTGGCGAAGTCAACGTCCTGGATGCGGCCGCGAGAAGCAGTGGAGTTCTCGGCGATCGCAGTCAGGTTGTTGATGGTGCTGTCCAGACGGTTCTGCACGGCACCCAGGTCAGCGCGCTGGGAGTCGATGCGGGCGATGGCCTTGTCCAGGACGAACAGGGCTTTCTGCGCGGAGTCGGAGCTCAGGATGCTGGAGTCCTTCACGGTCGACAGCGTAGACGAAACCGGAGTGGCTCCGAACAGAGTGGCGGCAGAGCCGGTGCCGCTGATGGAGAACGCCTTGGAGGAGTCGACGTTGACTTCGCCGCGGATGATCTGGTTGGTTACCAGAGCAGTAGCAGCGGTCTTGGTGCCGTCGCCAGCCTGTACGGAAACCTCGATACCGCCTGCGCCGAAGGCAACGCCCGAAGCCGCACCGATTTCGAAGTTCTCGCCGGCCTCGTTGATGACGGTGATTTCCTTGCCGTCGTAGGCCACGGTCACGTTCAGCTTGCTGGCGTTGTCGCGCAGTTGTTCGAACAGCTGCTGCTCGCTGGTGGCGCCGAGGATTTCAATGGACTCTTCGCCCACGGTCAGCTTGAAGTTACCCACGGAGCCGGAGCTCAGGGCATCGCCGTCCAGGGTAACGACGGTACGGGCGGAGACGCTCAGGCCGCCGATGGCGCCATCCATTGCCTGGGCGATGCTCTTGGCCGAGCCGCTGGCGTCATAGGACACGGTCACAGCCTGGCCGCCGCCAACGATGGTGGCAGTACCAGCTGCCAGGGCAGTGGTGCCCACGGCGCCGCCGCTGGCCGAACCGACCTGGTTGGAACCGATCTTGTTGGCAGCAACGCTGTCCATGCTGATGTTGATGGTTTCGTAAGCGTTGGCGCCGACCTGGAAGGCGGTGGTGCCGAAGGAGCCGTCCAGCAGGTTGCGGCTACCGAAGGTGGTGGTTTCGGCGATACGGTTCAGTTCAGCGGTCAGGGCGCTGTACTCGGACTGCATCGAAGCACGGTCTTCGTCGCCGTAGGAACCGTTGGCCGACTGCAGGGCCAGCTCGCGCATGCGCTGCAGGATGCTGGTGGATTCGCCCATGGCCGCTTCAGCGGTCTGCGCGATGGAGATACCGTCGTTGGCGTTCTTCACGGCAACGTTCAGACCGTTGATCTGGCTGGTCAGACGGTTGGCGATCTGCAGGCCAGCGGCATCGTCCTTAGCGCTGTTGATGCGCAGGCCGCTGGACAGGCGCTGCATGGAAGTGGACAGGTTGTCCGAGGCACGGTTCAGGTTCTTCTGAGTGCTCAGAGAGGCGATGTTGGTATTAACAGAGAGAGCCATTTATGGAGTCCTCATGGGTTGGGCTTAGAGGTTCCCACGCCCCGGGCTTGCGCCTGTTGTGGCCTGGAGAACTGTCACAAGGGTTATCGTCGGTTCTCTCGGATGCTTTAGGGCTGGCTGTGTTTTTTTAGCCATCACGGAGCTATTACTTGCTTTGGCGCACATTTTTCGACAGCCAAACGGGTGATATCAGCCGAATCGCTCCAGGCGCGGCACACTTCCCTTGGGACGAGTCCACTACGAGCGCCTGGGCGTGATCTGCATGAAAGCCAAGCGCTCGCGGCCAAAAGCCCCTCCCACAAAGCCAGCGCCCGCGCTGAACCGGTAGGAGCGACTTCAGCCGCGAGCTTTTAAACGCCTGGCAGGACTCAGGGCAACCAGGCGTTGCGCCACTGCTCCAGGTTTTTCCCTTCCAGCATCCAGTCCCTGTGGACAGCAGCCCGAAGTTCATCTCCCATCTTCGCTGTGGCATCCAGGTCGGCCAGATGCATGCGGATGGCATCCACCCAATCCTTGAAGCGGTTGCGCACGCGGGTGACCGGTAGATCGCCCTGGTAGCAGATCAGATCGGAACACACCACCGGGAAGCCGCAGGCACCGTACTCCAGCAAGCGCAGATTGCTCTTGCACTCGTTGAACAGGTTCTGCTCCACGGGGGCCAAGGCGAGATCCAGATTCATCCGCGCCAGGGCCGCCGGATACTGCTCGATGGCAATCCCCGGATGAAATTCATGCACGTAGGGACGCAACTTGTCCGGGCACATGCCGAAGAACACCCACTCAACCTCACTGGCCAACTCCTTGACCACGTCTGCAATCATTTCCAAATCGCCTGTGTGGCTGGAACCGCCTGCCCAACCCACACGCGGCCTGCTCGACACTCGCCGCTCGCTGCTCAAGCCTTTCCACCAGCGCGGATCCAGGCTGTTCTTCACCACCTGAATTTCCCCATGCATTTTGGCGAATGCTTCAGCCAGCGGCTCGGTGGAAACCACGAAGCGATCCACGCAAGTCAGCGCTCGACGCAGGGATTTCACGATGTCCTTGGGCATAGCCGCACGATGCACGCTCTTGACCGGCAGATTGGGGATGTAGTCGTCGAGTTCGAACACCTTGAGTGCACGCGAGAACCTCTTCATCCGCCGCATCAACTCGTAGTGCGTCTCGCCAATCTGGCGCTGAAGGATGATCGAATCCGGGTTGTAGCGCTCCAGCTCCGTGACGGTGAGATAGCTGCTCGCCAATTGCCCGTCGATCAGCCCCGCCTCCTTCAGGGCATTGTGCGGCTGTATCACCCGATACTGCCCGCAACCCGTAGCGTCTGCGTTGTGGGCAAGCACAACGGGAGTCCCCAGCGCCTGCATCGGCTTCCAGGTGAATCGTGCTGGCGCGAGTTTGAAGCCCTGCTGATCATTCAGGGCAAAGTTAGGGTTATAGGCCGGATCTCGCGCCAGTACGGGCAGCCAACGCTCATACATTGCATCCTCTTCCTCAGCGCTGGCATTCGAGAGCGGCGGTTCATCCATAAGCACCTGCGCACGCGGCGTCCAGACATTCAGGTAACCCGCTTGCTGCAGACGAAGGCAGAGGTCCGCATCCGCCCAACGGCAAAGCTTGGGCTCCTCGGCGAACCCACCCAGCTCAATGAACAGCTCTCGGCGCACCATCATGCAGAGGCCACTGAGCGCTGAGGAATTCTGATCAACCTGGAGACGCTGCAAATACCCCCCAGCATCAGCCTTGTACCCCAAGAACGCCCGACCCACCGGCCCGCCCAACCCGAGAATACCGCCCGCATGACGAATCAGACCATCGCCGGAAATCAGCTTGCCCCCGACAGCCCCGACTTCAGGCCGCTGCGCGTGGTTAAGCAACTGTTTCAGCCAATCAGACGACAAAATTCCGGCACCATCGCCAAGCCACAGCAGGTATTCACCGGAGGCACGCAGCGCCGCCTGATTCTGGATCTGCTCGCGGCTAGACTCCGCATCGAAACGCAGGACACGCAAACCACTCACACCCATTTGTTCAACACCGGATAACCAGTGCTGAATTTCGGGCTGGGTATTGCCATGGTCGAGCAGCAGGACTTCAAAGTTCTTATACGCCGTTTTTGCGAGCAACGAGTCCATGCAGCGTTGAACCCAGGCAAAACGATCCTTCACCACGATCAGAATACTGACCTTCGGCTGCACTGGATGGCCGTAATCGATCTCATAGCGTCCCGGCAGGCGAGACGTCACCGCAGGCTGGGGATAGCCGCGCGCAACCAGATGCCGAGTTATGACCTCGCGCTCTTGCGGATTGTCCTGAAGGGCTGGAGCATCGGCGGTCAACAGCGGCTCGCTGATATGACCCAATCCATCGAAGCCGCCAGTCTCGATCAGGCGAAGGATGTACTCCAGCTCAAAGGCCGTGCTGAACTCCTCGGAGAACCCACCCATCTCCATCCAGATGTCCCGACAGAAAAGCCAATGCCGAGCCATGCTAGCCGGCAAGCTCAGTAGAAGATCCAAGTTCAAGTCAGGGCGCAGGAGCGCCCCAGGCTCCCCACTGTCCTGACGCATCATCTCATCGGCATAAACGGCACGACAGTTCGGCGCACTGACAAGATCAAGGGCAGAAACCAGCAATCCATTGGCGGTGAACTCCTCGCCGGCGCTAACCACCACGAACCAGTCAGGCGCGGCCTGGCTTAGCAATCCGTTTAGGTGTGAAAGCCAGTTATCCGCTGTTACCCGGACGATCTGTGCACCATCCTCAGCAGCCGTTTCATTAGTCGTCAGTACAAAGTGCTGCACTCGGCTATAGGCCTGATATGGTTGACTCAGCGAATCAAGACTGACTTTGAGCTTATCCGGCTCACCCTTGAGATCCAACAGCACAACGCCGAAGAGCGGCCCTCCTCCGTGCTGGCTCAGCGCCTCCATAAGGTGCTCTTTCTGAGTCAATGTGAGAGAGCGAGCTTGAAGCCAGTTCTCCATACTGGCCTTCTCGGCCTCCACTTGAATCCCGAAACGCTTGAGCATTTCGCGCCGGCCGGAACGCACAATCTCACTACCAAAATCCGCATGGCGTGAGTAAAGCTCTTGGTACAGGCTCGGATAATCTTTAAGCGCCTGCTCGGAACGTCGTGCGGCTCCAGCATCAGGCTGCCGCATACGGACCTCCACCGTTTCTTGCTGTACATGGTGGAAGGGCACCCTAGCCGCCAAGCGCAAGAGGAAATCCCAATCCTCCAGGCCACTTAGTTTTTCATCAAAGCCCCCCACACCAAGCGCAAGCGAACGCGGGCATGCGAAGGTATTTACCGGAATGTAGTTATCAACGAACAATCGCTCCCTTGAATACTCATCGTGCCTATATCGATACCCCCGAGTCAGCTCCAATCTTTCTTCACCGTCAATTTTCTCAACAATGAAAACCGCATCCGAATAGACCACTTTATCCGGATGAATATCGACCGCTTTCCCCAAGACCCTCAAATGATCCGGAAGATAAACATCATCATCATCTAAATATGTAACGTAACGTCCACGTGCCAACCTAAGAGCAGCATTTCGCGCTGCGGCAGGCCCGCCGTTCTTACCTAATCGCAGATAAGTAACCGGGAAACCGAGATCTTCAAGTAGCGCCTCGACAGGCTCACCGTTGTCGTTGGTAACAATTACCTCAAAATCGCGAAAACACTGCCGCTTCAAGCTGGCCAACGCATCCTTGAGCATGGCTGGGCGGTTGTAGGTGGTGAGAATAACTGAAAAAAGGAACTCCTCTCCTTGGCGTGCCAATTCTTCCAAGCGTTCGCAAAGTCGCTGCGCCCGCATACCCAACTCCGTGCTCCTCTCCTGCGGATACCGCCTCAGGCGCCGTTCAAGATGCGCTGCCACCTCGCGTTCGCGACCTTTGAGCCAGCCCTCACTGCGGCGTTCAAAGACACCCTCCAAAATGCAAATGTGTCCTTCGAGCGGGGCACTTGACGCGTAGAACTCATTGGAGTGTTGAGCAGCATGCGCTCGATAACTGACCCCAGGTGTGGCTGTAAAAACAAAGTCTGGGAAGCGCTCGGCAAGCTGAACCATGAGCATCCAATCCCCAGAACCTCGAATTCTAGTATCGCGCTGCCATGCTTCAAAAAATGCTTCCCGACGTATGATCGCCGCGGAAGGAGTAATGTAACTATCGTACACCAGCAGATCCGCAACCTCGTTGCGTCCACCGATATAGCCCACCTTACGGTGACCGGGATGGTTTGGCCCGACGATAGGATTGCCCTGCTCATTGACCCAATTGATCGGACTGTAGCCCACAGCAATTCTAGAATCTTTCTCCATTGCCGGGAGAATTCGGGACACATGCCCAGGATTCATGAAATCGTCGGCCATGAACAAAATCAGGTACCTACCTTTGGCAACCCAAAAACCGTTGTGGCTGTTGTTGCCGGCACCGAAATTCCGCCGATTGCGCATATAGCGCACCCGGGGATCTCCGGCAAAAGTCGCCATTACAGATTGCGTATCATCTGTCGAGGCATTATCCAGAACGAGAACCTCGATAGAATCCACTTCCTGATTCAGCAAGGAGTGAACCGCCTGCTTCAGATAGCGTCCATAGTTGAAAGCAGGGATCACTACACTGAGAGACGGCACGCCACCACGGATTTGCGATGCATCGAGCGCAATAGCGGATGTCAGCGCGTTGATCCAGTAATCAACAGTGTAGGGGTAGATACGTTCGTCCGGCCGCGCGCTGCCTTGCATGAGAAACGACCGCAGGCGGGCCGCCACAGCTTGGTAATCGGTCCAAGTCATACCATCAAGAAAGGCACGCAGTTCGGCCTCGCTGGCGAATCTGGTACCATCCACATAGCAATCAACCGGGAACCAGTCGGGTATTGGAGCAATTGCGGTGCTCACCGGTACCACTCCACTAAGCAGACACTTCTGCCATTGGGTCGACAACCAACCAGTCAATTCGGCATCTGCATCGCATAAGGCAAAATGAGCTTGCTCTAATTCGATGCAATCACGCCCAAACAGAAGGGCCCTGTCGCGGAAAAACGGGCGCGGCTGCAGATCGGTGAGCGGTAGCTCGAGTGGTTGATTGAGCCGAATGAGGCGCTGCCCCCGGAAAGCCTCGGGGACAGGCAGGAATACCCGATCGAAATCACTGTAATCGCTCTCTGCCTTGACCGAATGCTCTAATAACATCAGGTAGCGGCGCGTGTAGGCTGAGATACTAAATACATCCTGCCCCGGAAGATCCTGCTCGATCAAAAGAACAGCGTCATACTCGGCTTGCTTTTCCGGTGCGATCAATCGCTCGAAACGAAGACCATTGGCGTTACCATAGATCTGTAGAGGCCCCAGCGGAAGCAAGGCCTGCATTCTTGCCCACTGCTTGTCACTTAAAAGGAAAGCCTCACTTGCCGAGCGTTGGAGAGCTCCGGCGATTCCAACTCGCCAAGGCTCCCCCTGACAGCGACCACCTGCAATCAAGGCCCAATCCATCACTTTACCCCCTGTCACGGCCTCGCTTGCACGCTGCCTCGTTAAATTTTTAATCACCGTAACCCTGGAGTCTGGCCCAGGTAGCCATGCTATCGATCGATTGATCCAATCCTGTCCATACATCCAGTCCCAATCTGCGCGCCCTCGATATGTCAGGCACATAGAAGGATCGACTGGAATCGTCAGGCCGCCCCAGTATTCGTAAGGGCTTATCAGGAGCAATACGCTCCATCACTCGTTGCGCCAGCGCGGCTACACTGATTGCATCATCAGAGCCAACGTTGTAGGTCAAACCGGGCTGCCCCTTGACGAGCAAAGTCAGCAGCCATCCCGCGAGATCGGCACCATGTAGGTAGCTGCGCACGGCTTGCCCGCTTGAATGGAGAACTATCTCATCGGCCCACAAGGCATCACGCACGAAATTGCCGATAGCAAAATGCCCATCGAGTGGCAATCCGGGTCCTGCAAAAGCGAAACAGCGCGTCATAACGATAGGCAGACCGTAATGTTGCGCATAGATGGCTGCCAGTGTTTCCTGTGCTCGCTTTGCTTCTCCATAGGCGCTGTTTGCGTTGTCGCTAACACACGCGCCCGCGAAGGTTTCGACGATGCCCTTATCCTGATCAGAATCGCCTGGAAAGATACCATACTGCGCCCCAGAGCCGGTCAACAGCACTCGCGCATCATGCTGCGCAGCCAAGTCAAGCACTCGACGAGCCCCTACGACAATGGTGTCGAAGAGATCAAGCGGTCTGCCATGAGCGGCGGCGGAAGTATCAGCAGCAGCATGAACGATTAGATTCACCGGGCGCTCCCGTATTACCAGAGCGTCACGAACGTCGCCACTCAACCATTGCAACCAAGAGCAATCATGATATCGAGGCTGGGCTTCGAGAAAGCGGGCTGGGTTGCGTGACAGCACGGTGACATTCACCCCTACCCCTTGCATGTTCAGCTGATACAGCAGCGCTAGGAGCCAACGTCCAAAAAAACCCGTACCGCCAGTTAGCAACAGGTGTTGCCCGGCCAGTTTTTCATGAAGGCCCAACGTAGCGGGGATTTTTTGCAGCGCTCTCTGGATAGTTGACGAATATGGAGAGAAATCAGGCATTACTTTTATACACTCTCAACGCATCAGTGAAGAGACATATCTAATAATCAATAAAAATATAAAGTAATGTCTTCCAGAATATCAGCATATAAACGCACACCGACCCGATAGTCGGAGCGGACAGTCCATACTTCGTCCATCAAACGCCAGAAATCGTCCGAGCGATGATAAGCAGAAATAGCCAAGGTAGGCTTGTCTCGATTGATTACAGCGCGCGCTCCGCGCAAGGCAGCGGCCTCCATGCCCTCGATGTCCAGCTTGAACAGACCGACCTCGCCCTGCACCATCGCGTCCAAGGGCACCCCTTGAATATAAGAGGTGATTCCTGCGGGGACAGAGCTACTCAACTCGCCAGCGATGTCATAGGACAGTTCGGGCTGATAAATGGCCCGACTGGGCGCTTCGTCCAGCCCCATATTGAACACCCAGACGTTAGACCGATCGGAGACACTCTTGAGGGCCTCGTAATATGCCGGTAGTTCAGGTTCAAACAGCCACGCTTGCTCGACCGGGCCAAAATTCGCCTCGAGACGATGCAGGGTATCGCCAGATGCCGCACCAGCATCAACAAAACGTGCGGCCTTCTCCGGCTGCACGAAGGTCTTGTCGAAATACTCTTCGCCCCAAGGCGACTTAGCCTGCTCCGCAAAGTCGATGGACAGGCGCGTTCTCATACCGATCAGCGCATCGTAAATCTTGCGCGATGGCTCGTCGTCCAGGCGCAGAAACGCTGAGATAAAACGGCAGGGTTCAAGTAGCGGAGCCTGCACGAAAGCTGAAAACCTCTCATTCCCCAATCCCGGTCCCGGGCCATCTAGCGCGTACAAAAACTCGTGCATGTTGACCAGGCGAATGCCTGCTATCTGCTTCAACTGCCTGGAGATCGCATTGCCATGTCTTCCGCTGGCGATGACAACGACCGAGTTCTCCAGAGTTGCACGGGAAGGATGATGGATCGTAAGTCCCTCCAAGGATTGGCTCTGCTTGGCAGGATCGTTATCCAGAAAGCCTTTGACCTCCAGCCCCAGCACCTGCGCCTGGCGAGCCAAACGCAAACCGACCTTGAAGGCGCCAAAAATATAGAATCCTTCGCCAAGCCACTCGGAGGTTTTCCGTCTGCGATTAGATAGCTCCGTCAGGCCGGCACCGGCGTTCAGCAGAGCTCTCACGTTAGGGTAATCCCCTAGGCGAAACAGAACCGCTAGCTTGGATGGATCCGTCACCTGGATGTGATCCCGGACGTCACGCAACAGTGAAGCGGATCTGCAAACTGGCACGTCCTTGCCATCTGCAAGGGCAAACGAATAGATGCGGCCCGACTGCATCTCTGCAGCATCAAAATCAAGCGAGGGCAAACCGATAGTTGTCATGTAAAGCGCCTAACCAAGAGGGGCCCCACTAAAATGCAGCGCCCGGCAGTAAAATATTCGTCGAACTTGAAATCAGTTCAAAACCACATCGAATAATAAACCCCTTTCTTTTGTATACAGACCTTGCAGGCGCCCCTTGATATTCTCCAGTCGGGTCGATATCCAGTGGTTCAAGGCCCTATTCGGATCGATTAGCAGTTTTTCCTTCTCATGCGTAGTGCTACGGTTAATCTCGACATAGTGCCGCGCGATTTCTAAAACCTCTATTTCATCAAGGTGGCTTAGCATAACTGACACATTGGCCGGCGGAATCTCACGATGAGCCAACGCATATTCGATAGCCAAAATATCATTAATGCTTTGCAGATATGTACGCAGCCGGACGTTACCCTTTTCAATCAAGTAATGCTGAAGTCGGCCATGATTGGTCACAAACCGTCGCTTACAGAAATCATAAATGCGGAGCAACCCCTGCATCTCTGAAAAACGAGCGCGGAGAGTTCCAAAGCGATCAGTAACCACCCCTTCACCATAATAAAACATATCAGATAAAAGCGAGGCCACCTTGGGTGAGTTATCACCAGGTATTACACCGATATCAAATAAGCAGTCATGTACGGTCAGGCTATTAAGGTGCTGGGGGCAGGAGCGGAGAAACTCGGCCTCAGGCATGTCTGCGAATCTCGGCGAGCATAGTTCAAAATCGGCGAGCAGCAGGTTTACCTCTCCAGCAATGTGCAGGGCTCCCAATGGCGCTTTGTTGTTGAGGATATCGTACTGCCCGCTAGAGAGTTCCCCCTGCGGCTCATACAGAGCCAGCAAGTCATGATCGGACGAAGCATTTCCCATGCCGAGCGGAATGGAGCCCATGAGCGAGTATCCCAAAATGCGTACCGAACATCTTTTTTCCATCTGCTCGATGATGGAGTCGATCTGCTCCTGCAGATCAGGATTTGCACACTTATCGATCAATTGAACAAGCATCATTGGCTCACCCACTCATCCAGAGCGAAATCACACTTGTCCAGCACATGGTCCTTTCGGGTAAAACGATCGGATATTCGATAAAGGTTTCTCACGTTACGATCGAATTCGCTTTCTTTATATTCATAGTGAACCGCACAACCCAGGATGGCGAACGCCTGTGCCAGCGGCTCGAGCTCAGCGCACTTAACCCCAAGAATGACGCCCTTGAGGGTAACCCTCCCGGTATTTCTGAAGTTTGCCAGCACGAACGCACGGCACAACTTCAGCAATGTTTCATAGTAAGAACTTTCTGCCCGGTAAGAGACTTTCAGAAAGTAAGAGTGCATCACCGGATAGGGCAGCTCGATTACATTTTCCTGCGTCATGTGCTCGATCAGCGATTGCAGAACAGGCCGATTCAGGTATGCCTCATAATCAGCGACGGACAACCGCAGCGGGACTAAAGAGCGTTTGCGATGGATTAAGAAGGCCGCGCGGTGCTTACCACTATCCATATTAAAGTGAGATTCATCCTCATTCCAGTCAGCCCTAACCGCATGGCTCACAAAAAACAAAGGATCGATGGATTCCGTTTGCCGCATGCGCTCGTACACCTGCCTGCGGCTTTTCAGGACGTTATCAACCCATGCGGCTGTCTGTGCAATCCCGAATTGTTCCGCAGCGTTACGACAATAAAGATTCATATAGTGATCCGATGTCGCATCGACCTCACCGTCAAACCACTTAAAAAGTTCTAGGTAAGGGAAAAAAGTCAGCATCGGGCTGTCTTGGAACACACCGTTGCCGTTGCGGCGTGAACAAGCGAGTAGTGCCGGTATCCATGCCAGAACCTCTTCTGCCGCAACCTCAATAAGCGCATCGTCCTTATATGCAGGACGAAACAGGCCGTCGAATGCAGGAACCTCAACAGGCAGATTCAGCCGCTCGCCGATGATATCGTTATAAACCCTTGTCATGGTTGCCCGATCCTCAGCAGATCGCCATGACATATTGGAGCCGTCCACGGGGCAGAAAACAATCCGCCCGAACCCCACGGCAGCCAGGGTCAATGCTATGCTCTCGTGCTCAAAGATATTATTCACGCAAACGATCACAATGGCACGCTTGTCCGCTACTGCCAAGCTCATGACGGGCATACCCTCATGAGTGCCTATCTCTGCAGCGCGTTTATCAATAAATCCGATGAGGTTGCACTTAGTGCGCAAATAACGCGAAACCATTGTGCCACGATGAGCTGCACCGTAGAGAATGACTGGAGCGGTCGCGGTCCACATCATAACGGACACACTTCCCTGACCAGACGCACAAACTCGGCATCCGGCTCATGTTCACGCACTGGAAACGATACGAATGCAGGATGTTTTACGGCGAAAGGTAGTGCTTCAAGGCTCCGACAATAATCCATCAGCGCCTGCGCCTGCCTTTCACGAAAGTACGCTTCCCACTCGCACTTCTTCATTTTAAGTGGAATGCCATCGAAGCCCTGGCGTTCCAGATAGAAGGCACGATGGGAACCATCGAGAATATTGAAACGGTGCAACACCTCGTCGAAAACGGCTACAGAGGCGGCCTCGCGGTAATATTCGCCCAGATCGAAGAACGTCTTGGTTCGGTAGAAGTCCGCCTGTTCTTGGGTAAACAGCGCGCTTGCCGGAAGAAGTGCCTTTACAACCGGGTCATCCAGACGAACGTTCGTAGCCCTTTCAATCACTTCCTGTGACTGGCCTTTCCACTGAAAGTAGTCGGCGTAATCATGATCAATTCCATCATAGGAGCGCCGAACGGTATAAACGTAGTCCTTATGCACGATTGAGGTCACATAATTTGACAAAGTACTTAGAATGTAATCTCCGGCTTGCACGGCATGCAGCTCTTCAAAACTCGCGCATGGCACAGTGTAATCTCCGGAATAGAAAGCGTTCCATGCGCGTGTCATGGCAGCTGCCTTCTTTCCACGAAGAAAAACTGGTAGGTGCAGAATGTTCGTATAGCCAATAGTGTGTAATACGCGCGCGATCTCGGGGTGAGCAAGGCCATTCCCTATCGCCACGAAGACCTGGACATTTCCGTGTCGTTGCAGACATGCCTCGACACTCATTACCGGTACGGGCGAATTTGTCACGCCTTCAGGCTCCCGGTCGATAATGGCCCGCACATCCACGCCGTGATGCAGCAAGCGCCGACAAAGCCCGATGCCTATCTGGCCGCCACCGTAAACAACGACGGGCTCGTCTATCGATGAACGTTCATTAATTGATTGCACGTGCAATCTCCTTGTAAGCGACCGTAGTGCGTGTCAACTGCCGGAGCCTTATAAGCTCCTTAAAACCTTGCCGATCAACAATTTCAAGGGACAGCGTAAAGCACTACATCAAAGGTGCTGGGAGAATGACAGCGCAGATAGAAGCGGTAATTTAGGTCGTACCCCTGCAACTGCTCGGCTATCTCCCAAAGATGCTCGGCGCGGTGATAGATGCTGATGGCCAGACGGGGGCGATGTACGCGCAACAGATTCTCCGCGCCACGCAGAGCGGCAGGTTCTTCACCCTCAATGTCCATCTTGATGAAGTTGGGCGCGAAACCGGGCAAAGCATCATCAAGGCGAACACAACACACAGGATTTCCACCGGACTCGACGAGGTGTCCCCCCGCCCCTAGCGTAGGGTCATACCAACCCAATCGATTTCGGTCAGATACGCCGCAAGGAAAATGAATAGCTCCCGGAACCGCGTGCAGTTGTGTCGTAAGGTGGCGATAGTTATCCAGGTCCGGCTCAAATGTCGCTAGGCTGGCGAAACGAATCCCTGCATCGAGAAGCTCTTGGACCGTATCTCCAATATAGGCACCGCAATCGATGAAACGCAGCGGCTCAGGTAGGCATGGCAGATCGGTGGGAAAGTACTGGTTGTCGGCAACCGGAGGTAAACAGCGAGGGTCGCCCAAGGTGCGGTACCTGACTATAGAGTCCAGCAGAACCTTACTGGCTTCATCGACCAGAATCTCACGCAGAGAGGTGATGCGGGAGGCATGTTGCTCGTAGAACCTAGGATCGACCAGCCAATAACGAAAAGGCTGATCTTGGGGGTAGCGACGAACGAACTCCACCATGCTCACGATACGAGCGTATCCACAGGCCTCTAGGTCGTCAAAAATGACTTGGGTGTCCACATGGGCGTTGAACACCCCTACCAATACGCAGGTTTTGCTCGGATCGTGATTGGCAGCCCAGCGCTGTGCACTGTAGACAGGCAGGCCGTCGACTTCGCCCAGACTTTCATCCCGATCCAGGAATGCATCCACACGCTCACCGCGAGTGCTCAGATAATCATACACTCGCCGTCCTGCGAGCCCTGCCCCGTAGATCAATAAATGATCCAAGCCGAACTCACTCGCCATCATCAGCCACCTTGATCATTATGGCGTGCCCATTTAGGTTGTGCACGAAGCGATATCCCTGGTTCTGCGTGACGAACTCATTGACCATGCGCGTTACGCCTTCACAGCCATAAAAACCGTAATCGTCAAAAACGACCACACCTCCTCTCACTAGTCGAGGGGTAGCCCAGAGCAGTACATCAAGGGCGGATTTGAAGACATCCACGTCGATATGCACCAAGGCCAGCTTGTCGCTGACCCGGTCAGCGTTGCTTTCCGGAAACATGCCGGCCAGCACACGAACCTTGTCCGCCACCTGGCAACGCTCAGCCAACCCGACAACCAGATCGACGCCGGTGTCTGCGTGCTCCCCTCCGCTGTAGCTGGTGTCATGCGTGCCGGCCTTAACCACGCCGCTGAAGGTGTCAGCTAGGAACACGCTACGCCCTTTGCGCTGGTCAGCCATCGCCATGAGGCATCCTGAGCCGCCGCGCCACACACCTACCTCAAGGAAATCGCCCTCCACATCGCCTAGCTGGCGTACCAAAGTCCACAATTCGTACAGCCGCATCATGTCGACCAAGGTGTGATTACGCACAGCCTCGTAAACATGACGAAACGCCGAGTCATTGACCCAGGGTGCATGGCTGGCCATGGGTAGCACACGAGCGTGGCGCACTTCTGGCGATCTCTCGTGAGCCCAATCAGCCTGGCCACGAAGGTAGCTATAACAAAGCCCGGTCACGCGACGCTTGAACCACGCCCTCATGCCCGCAGCTCCTGCGATACAGCCATCTGCTGCGCCAGTTCTTCGCGACTAAGGAAGGGATACAAGTCCTCCAGAGCGCCGGTGATCGGCTTGCCGCTTTCATCAATGCGAGTCATCACGCGAGGCACACGCGGCTCCTCGACCTGCACCAGCACCTCGCAGATCACCGGGCCGTTGCGATCCAGCACCGCCTGCAGGTTGGCCTCCAGATTGGCATGCGACTCGATGCGCGCATAACCTACGCCATAGGCATTAGCCAGTAGGGCCAGGTCCGGTAGTTGCAAGCCGCTCGAGGCATCGGCACCGACCAACAGCTTGAAGTGGGTATTCTGCGAAGCCCGAATGGACGCGTAACCCTGGTTGTTGATGACGAAGCATTTGACCGGCAGCTTCTGCGCGGCGAGGGTCGCCAGCTCCTGGATATTCAACTGCACGCCGCCATCACCCTCAACGCAGATAGTCTGCTTGCGCCCTGCAGCGAGACACGCACCGATCGCCGAGGGGATCCCGAAGCCCATTGAACCGGTACCACGATTGTGGAAGCAACGCTGGCCCTTTTTCAGACGCAGGTTGAGCAGGAATAGCTCCGAGGCGAAGCCCGAGCTGCCCGGCGCGATCACGTCGCCCTCATTGAGCAAGGAGGACAGTTGTTCGGTGAAGTAATACATACTTACGCCCTGACTGTCGTCGGCATGCTCAGCTTGCAGCAGCGGGTATTGCTTGCGCCATTCGGCGATGCGCGCAAGCCAATCAACGTAAGAGGGCAGCGGCTCGCGAGAGATTTGCGCCTTCAGCGCTTCGATGAAGGGTTTGACATCGGAGACCACCGGTACTTCGACCGGCATCTGCAGCTTCGCGATCTCCGCCGCGTCAATGTCCACCACCACCTTCTTCGCGTGCGGAGCGAAGTGCGCGTGGTTGTATGCGGTCAGCGCCATGTCCAGGCGCGAGCCGAGGACGATTAGCAGATCGCAATTCTGCAATGCGAAATTGGCCCAACGCGGCGCGATCGAGCCGGGGCGGCCACCATAAAGACGGTGTTCATCTTCGATGAGGTCCATGGCCAGCCAGGTCGGCATGATCGGCACGCCTGCTGTTTCGATCAGTTGGGTAAATGCCTCAACCGCCCCCGCCATGCGAATACCCGCACCGGCGATGATGCCCGGACGCTTGGCCTGACGCAGTAGTGCCACCGTTTGAGCCACAGCCAAGCTGATGTCCGGCTGAACTGTCTCCACAGGGGGTTCTGCCCGGCGCAAGGTGGCAGGATTGACCTGGGCCGCCTGCACGTCCAGCGGTACGTCCAGCCAAACCGGGCCACGACGTCCACTGAGGGCAGCATACTCGAGGTTGTCGAACACCTCAGCCACCGCTGAGGGGTCGGTCAACGTGACAGCTGCCTTGGTGATCGGCTCAACAATCGAGACAATATCGGCCTCCTGCACACCTAGCATGCGCAGTCCTGTGCCGTTTTTGAGATCCGCGCTCTTGACCTGACCGGAGATGAAGAACACTGGTGTGGAGTCCAGCCATGCACCGAGCACCGCAGTTACGGTGTTGGTCGCCCCCGGGCCGCATGTGGTCATGCAGGCAGCTGGCCCACCGGTGAGCTTGCCCGCGGCCTCGGCGGCAATGGCCGCCGCCTGCTCATGCAGGCACAGGATAGGCTCAAGCTCGGGATGGCGCCCCAACGCGTCGTTGAGGTGCATGGCACCGCCGCCCGGCAGGAAATAGACCTGCCCCACCTGCAAGCACGCAAGGCGCTCCATAATGTAATCCGCTACACGGATAGTCTGTGTCACGTTGAATACCCCTCGAAACCGGCGCTTAAGCGAGCCGAGTAAGAAATTGCAGCGCCGACCAAAAGCCCGCGCCATGATCTTTATGGCCCTGCCAGATTTCCGGGATGAAACTGACGTGCGGGTGATTTTTGATGCGCGCCCAGGTCTGCGGCCAGTCGATATCACCGCTCCCCATCAACACTCCTTCACCATTGGTGCCTTTGGCATCCGCCACGTGCAGGTGAGCCGAGTACGGCAGCAACTGTTCGAGGGCGGCGTGGAAGTCCAGACCGAAATGGAAGCAGGTCATCTGCAGGTGCGAAAGATCCAGGCACAGGCGCAGATTGTGCTCGCGCGCCTGGGCCTCCAGCTCGTCGGGCATCATGAAGATGTTCTGATGGCGCTGTCCGCCAAAGTGCCAAGGGAACGGCGCCATGTTCTGCGGAGTCAGCTCGGTACCGGTGAAGTTGACACGTTCACAGGCTTCGTAGAAACGCTCATAGAGCTTCGGGCGCAGGGCCAGCGGGAAAGGCTCGTCGGCCGAGAAGCCGCCGATGTTAGCCACGATGAGTCGGTCATCCGCGTTGGGGAAGAACTCGCCGATCTGCAGGGTCGCGTCCACGACCCGCTGCAGGTTGTCGATTGAGCGCTGGCGATAGGCCGGATCATCGGACACCAGATCGAGCAGCTCGCTGTTCTCGAACAGTTCGGGGGCGTGCACCACCAGACGCGAGCATTCCACCGGCGCGAGGAACGGCTGCGGCGCGAGGCTCAGGTCGCGGTAGGACAGGTGGAACTCGAACAGGTCCGGGGCAATGCGGCGGCGGTAGTTCAGGAAGTCGTGGTAGCGCACCGGCACGCCCCAGCGAATCGGCATCTGGAATGCCAGCCGCTCTTCTGCCTGCTGTTGGGTCAAATCGCTCTCGAAGAGGAAGTCACCCTGGCTGATGTCGCGCTGGGCCGACTTGCCCAGCAACTCAGGCAGACGGTAGGGCGGCAGACCCTGCCCCGGGCTGGCGATGCGCAGCATGTCCTGCTGCAAGACGGCCCCCCGAGGAATATCGCAAACGGCAATCACACTTTTGCCGAGGTTCTCGCGGTTGAGCAGCTCGCCCTGGCTGGCATGGCGGCCGGGGCCTTGCCAAGGCAGCGCCAACTCCAGTTGGCGGATGCCGTCGACCAGTTGGCGGAACTCCAGCGGTTCCAGGCTGGCGAGGTGGTCCGGACCTTCCATGTTCCGATCCAGAGTGATGTGTCGCTCAACCAGCTTGGCGCCCAGGGCCACAGCCCCAAGCGTGACGGCAATACCGCGCTCATGCCCGGAATAACCGATCAGACCGTGCAATTCCTGCAGGCGACGCAGATAGCCGAGCTGAATGTCGGACTCCGGCGCCGGATAGGCGCTGTTGCAATGCAGCAGCGCGAAGGGAACGCCAAGGCCCTTGAGGTGCTCGATCGCCCGGATGATTTCGTGCTCGAACGACATGCCCGTGGAGAGGATCAGTGGCTTGCCCAACGAGGCCGCCTTGGCGATCAGGTAGGGATTGCTCAGGTCGGCCGAGGCGATTTTCAGCGCCGCCACATCAAACTCCGCCAGCACATCGACGCTGGGCTCATCCCAGGGCGTGCACAGGTAGGTAATTCCTTTCTGCGCGCAGTACGCGCGAACCTGCCGATGCTCGTCGAGGGTCAGCTCCACCTTATCCAGCAGATCCTGGATGTATTCCACACCCAGGTCTTCGGCGCGGGAGCCATCGGCCTTGCGCCGGTACAGCGCCTCGCGGTTGCGAATCTGGAACTTGACGCAGTCGGCACCCGACTCGATGGCTGCATCGACCAGCTTCTTCGCGAGTTCGAGCGAGCCATTATGATTGTTGCCCACTTCGGCAATGATGAAAGTGCGTTCCGCACCGAGGGTGAAACCCTCGATGCTGAGTTGATAGCTGCTCATTGGATCTTGGTCCGCCAGGAGGTGACGCCGTTGGATTCGAATCGGAAGTTTCGAGTGGTGCAACCCAGGGCCTGGACACTGCGGGTCAGTGCCTGACGGTATTGGGGCTGCACAAAGAACAGGAAAAACCCGCCGCCGCCGGCTCCCAGTAACTTTCCGCCCAGGGCCCCCGCCTCAATGGCGGCTTCGTAGATGCGGTCCAGCGTGCTGTCGCTCACGCCACGGGAGAAGCGCTTCTTTAGCATCCACACGTCGTGGAGTCTTCGGCCGAATTCGGAAAGCTCCCCGCGAGTAAGGTGGTGGTGCATCTGTCGGCACAGCGCCACGCCATCGGTGAGCAAGTCGGCTTTGCTTTGCTCCGACGTCATTTCCTCGCGCTGCTGGACATGCAGCTTGCCAGAGTCATGGGAAATACCGGTGTTGCACAGCACCAGGCATTCTTCGAGTTCGCTGCGAATGGCGTCTTCCAGGCGAATCGGGTGTACCAGGTTCCGACCCTGCTCGAACTCGATGAGGTTGAAGCCGCCGAATGCCGAGGCGTACTGGTCCTGCCAGCCACCGGCGATACCAAAGCACAGGCGCTCGGCCTGGAAGGCCAGTTCGGCCACTTCATAAGTGTTCCAGCGATCCTGCCGCAGCTCGTTGAAGGCGGCAATCACCGCCGTGGTCACCGCCGAAGATCCGCCCAAACCGGAACCCACCGGGAAATCCGAACGCATGTAGAGGTCTACGCCGAATCCGGGCTTGATCACCGAAACGATGGTCGCCAACAGCCCCTTGTGCTCGCCGGCCAGCAATTCATCCAGGCTTTCGTAGTGCTCTTCCGTGCCTAGGTCCTCAGAAAAGATACGGATCTGGGCGTCGGCGCGCGGAATCAGCGTGGCATGGGCATACAGGCCCACCGTACAACTCAGCACTGCTGCGGGGTTGTCCACGAAGTAATAGGTAAGATCGGAACCACCACCACCAAAGCTCATGCGCACCGGAGCGCGCGCACGCGCCAGAACCGGCGCCTCTTCACTAGCGGCCAGAGAATGGACGGTGACGACCTCAAGCAGGCGCCCCTCACTATCCAAGACGGGAATGGCGTTGTAGTGAAGATCGAAGATTTTCAGCAGCTCTTCTCGGCTCGCCCCGACTCGAACCGAGTGGAACTGGGTGTTCATGCAGGCAGTCACCGCCACATGGGTGGCCCCTCCCTGTAGAAGGTAACGGCGCAAATCGCCGTTGGTCACCACGCCCACCAGACGCTGCTGATCGTCAATCACAAAAACAATCTGCAGCACGCCCGACTCGATGCAGTTGACTGCATCCAGAACGGTCTGGGTGTCACGGATACTCTGTTTCTCTGCAAGCAGATTCATTCTTAGTCGAATCCCTGAAACTGCGCCCTGAAGGCATTCAACGACTCGGGTGTACCTATATCGACAAAGGGGCCCGAATATTCGCAAGCAATTAATTGCCCACCTTGGATGAGGGCAGGCAAAAGTTCTTTTTCCATGGAGCAGGGCTTTACCGGGAAGCGCGCGAGTGCTTGCTCGGGGAACGCGTAGACACCCGCATTCACGTAGCCAGGACCGCTCTGGTTCTTTTCGTCGAGGGCCTGCAGCAGAAACTCAGCGTCGTAACGCACGCTGCCATAGCGCGTACGATCCGCCACCTGCACCGCCACCAGCGCAGCCGGGCCCACGGCCAGCGCCAGGCGATAGGCGCGCTGATCCAGATAGGTGTCGGCATTGAGGACGAGAAAGCGCCCAATGGGCGGCACCTCCCGCAGGGCATTGAGCACCGCGCCTCCCGTGCCCATCGGCTGTTCTTCGACGACCAGATCCAGCGCGAGGCCGGAATCCCCCGCCAGCGTCGGTAGCAGTTGTGCCAGTTGGTCGGCCCGGTAGTGGGCACACAGCACCGCCTGGGTCACACCCGCGGCCTGTAACTGGTGAAGCAGCAAGGACAGGAACGGCCGCCCGTCGATATCCGCCGCTGCCTTCTGTCCGCCCTGAAGTACGCTTTGCAGTCGGGTGCCGAACCCTCCACAAAGGATGTAGGCCTGCATCAGTCGCGAATCCTGAGGAAATCTTCCAGGCAGCGCACTGCATGCTCCATATGAGCCTCACTCAACCCCGGCCACAGACCAATCCAGAACGTGTCATGCATGATCTTGTCGGTCACAGTCAGGTCGCCTGACACGCGGTAGATCTGGTCACGCATGTACGGCTGACGGGTCAGGTTGCCGGCAAACAGGAGGCGGGTGCCAACCTTGTTGGCATCCAGATGGCGAAGCAGATCGACACGCGTGATGCCGCAACCGTCCTTCAACGTGATCGGGTAGCCAAACCAGGACGGATCACTACCCTCGGTAGCTTCCGGCAGGATCAAGAAGTCCTGGCAGCCCGCCAGCCGCTCGCTCAGCCAACGGAAATTACGCTTGCGCGCTTCAATGAAGTCGTCGAGCCGATCCATCTGCGCCAGCGCGCAGGCGGCCTGCATATCGGTGATCTTGAGGTTGTACCCCAGGTGCGAGTAGGTGTACTTGTGGTCGTAACCCTCGGGCAACTCGCCCAAGCACTGACAGAAACGCTGCTTGCAGGTGTTGTCTTCGCCGGGCGCGCAATAGCAATCACGCCCCCAGTCGCGGAAGGATTCCACGATGCGCTTGAGCAGGGGGCTATTGGTGAACACCGCCCCACCCTCGCCCATGGTGATGTGGTGGGCCGGATAGAAGCTCAGCGTGCCGATATCCCCAAAGGTGCCGACCATCTGACCGTTATAGGTAGTCCCCAGGGCGTCGCAGCAATCTTCGATCAGCCACAGTCCGTACTTGTCGCACAGCGATCGCACGACACTCAGATCGAAGGGGTTGCCCAAGGTATGGGCCAACATGATCGCCTTGGTTTTCGGCGTTATCGCCGCTTCGATCAGGGCGGGATTGATGTTGTAGGTGGGCAGTTCGATATCCACGAATACCGGAACGGCACCGAACTGCAGGATCGGGTTGACCGTGGTCGGGAAACCGGCGGCGACGCCGATCACCTCATCGCCCGGCTTGATCGCGCGCTCGCCTAGCCGCGGCGAGGTCAGGGCCGAGAAGGCTAGCAGGTTGGCGGACGAGCCGGAGTTGGTTGTCAGTACGCAGCGCCGGCCCAGATACTTGGCTAGGCGTTTTTCAAAGGCTTCGTTGAAACGGCCCGTGGTCAGCCAGCCGTCCAGCACAGCGTCAGTCATTGTTTGCAGCTCGTTGGCGCCGATGACCTTTCCCGACGGGGGCACCACGCTCTGACCAGCCACAAAAGGCGCCGGCTGCATGTTCAGCTCGGCGTACTGCCCAACCAGTTCAATAATTTTCTGGCGCAGCTGCGCCTTCCTGTCAGTCATTCCGTTCGCCTTGATAAATCGCAATCTGCTCGCGAGTGAAGCGGTACATGTCTTGCCCGCTTTGCCAAGCCAGATGCCAGTCCAGTGTCCACTCAAGTGCCTCGCGCAATGTCCAGCGCGGGCTCCAGCCAAGCACCTGCCTCGCCTTGCTGGAATCAAGGGCTAGCAGGGAGGCTTCATGAGGCTGGTCGACGGCATCGACACGCCATTTCACAGGAGAAGGCCAGCATTCGGCCAACTGGCGCACCACGCTCTCCACCGTGGCCACTCCACTGGAATCGGGGCCAAAGTTCCAGGCCCCCACATGGCGTTCGCCATCCAGCACAAGTCCCTGAGCCAGACGCAGGTACCCCGCCAGCGGTTCCAGAACGTGCTGCCAGGGACGCGTGGCCTGGGGATAGCGGAGTACGAGCTCTTCGCCTCGTTGCCAGGCACGGAAAATATCCGGAAGCAAGCGATCCGCAGACCAGTCCCCGCCCCCGATCACATTGCCGGCACGTGCGGTCGCTAGTGCGACACCGGCATCGCGCAGGAAGGAGTCACGGTAGGCAGCACACACCAGCTCGGCGCACGCCTTACTGTTGCTATAAGGGTCGAATCCGCCCAGTGCATCCTGCTCGCGGTAGGGCCATAGCCATTCACGGTTCTCGTAGCACTTGTCGGTAGTAATCACCAGAACGGCCCGTACACTGGGGCAATGCCGCACAGCCTCCAGTAGGTTGACCGTGCCCATGACATTAGTCGCGTAGGTATCGACCGGAGTGCGGTAGGACTCGCGCACCAACGGCTGGGCTGCCAGGTGCAGCACCAGCTCGGGCTGAAAGTCCCGCACAGCGAGAGCAATGGCCTGGGCATCGCGAATGTCGGCCAGATCGCCGGACAGACGCTCGACCAGCCCGGTCTCGTTCCATAGCGAAGGTTGCGTTGCGGCCGGCAGTGCAAACCCGCGCACCGTCGCGCCCAGGGTCTGCAGCCACAACGCCAGCCAGCCACCCTTGAAGCCCGTGTGCCCGGTGAGCAATACCTTGCGGCTGCTCCAGAACTCGGCGTTCAGCGCCATACTTGCCATTCAGCCCGACCGCTCTTCCAGCGTTCTTCCAGAAAGACCCGCTCCCGCAGAGTATCCATCGGCTGCCAGAAACCATGGTGCTGAAAGCTCATCAACTGACCTTCCTGTGCCAGGGTGCGCATCGGATATTGCTCCCACGTGGTGTCGTCACTTTCGATGAAGTCGATGACCCGTGGCTCGAGCACGAAGAAGCCGCCATTGATCCAGCCGCCATCACCCAGCGGTTTTTCCTGGAAGCCCCGCACGCAAGTGCCGTCCAGCTCCATGGCGCCGAAGCGTCCGGGCGGCTGTACCGCCGTCACGGTGGCAAGCCGCCCATGCTGGCGATGGAAGGCGAGCAGTTCACGGATATTAAGATCGGATACACCGTCACCGTAGGTGAAGCAGAACGTCTCGTCGCCCAGGTATTCACGAACCCTGCGCAGCCGTCCACCAGTCGCGGTGTGCTCGCCGGTGTCCACCAGCGTCACCCGCCAGGGCTCGGCGTGGCGCTGATGAATGTGCATCTGGTTTTCGACCATGTCGAAGGTGACGTCCGACATGTGCAGGAAATAGTTGGCGAAGTATTCCTTGATGATGTAGCCCTTGTAGCCAAGGCAAATTACAAAGTCATTGATGCCGTGATGGGCATAGATCTTCATGATGTGCCAGATTATTGGCTTGCCACCAATCTCTATCATCGGCTTGGGCTTGAGGTGGGATTCCTCGCTGATACGTGTTCCCAGACCACCCGCCAGAATTACTGCTTTCATCGTGCTAAATGCTCAGCTCTAGATTGATCCGCCAGAGGACTGACACCGGCTTGTACGTGAGGCATATAGCAAGAGCCTTGCCAACGGACGCACAAAAAAACAGCGCGCCCTGTACACCAGCGGCGCGCCGTCTCTTTGCGTCCTGCCGTTACATCCGCTCAAACAAACTCAACTGACTCACCCGAACAAATGCCGCCTGCGCCGCTTCAAGCTTTGTCTGTTGCAGAACCAGCCGGGAAGTCGCCTCGGCGATATCGGTGTCACGGATCAGCGACTGGGTTTCGGCGTTGTAGACTTCCAGGCTTTCGTTTTCGAGCTTCAGGGTGTCGATGCTATTGAGGCGGGCGCCGATGTGGGCCTGGGTGCTTTCGATCTGCTTCATGCCGCTGTCGATGTTGCCCAGGGCGGTGGCGATGGCTTCGCGGATGCGCAGGTTTCCGTCCGGCAAACCATCAGCCGGCTTTTCAAGTGCCTGGCGCAGTTGGGCCACGGTGTTGAGGATGTTCTGGGTTTCCTGGGAGCTGGCGTTGACTTTGAGCTGAAAATCACCAACAGGCGCTCCTGCGAGGGTGAATGTAACGCCAAGGTCGGGAATCTCGATTTCGCCGGTGCCGGGAGTGTAATTCACACCACCAGGGTAGGGCGTTCCGTCCGGAGACTTTGCGATAAATACACCGCTGGCGTCATCGAACTCCAGGGTAAGACCTGCTGTGGGAAAGGCCTGGGCATATTTATCGGCATCATCCACTGCCGAGCCGCTGATATAAGCCGTGCCATTACCACCCACCACCGCAAAACGATCCGGCGCCATACCAATTTCGAAGGTCTGCCCGGCCAGCAGAGTCGCATAGTCGCTGGCCGACTCACCGTCTTTGAGCATGGGGTCCAGAGTGAACTCCACACCGCGGAAGTTGATCTTTGGGTTCTCCAGCGTCGGGTCGTAGCTGCCGGAATCGACCACGCTGGCGGGCGTGCCGCTGCTGACGGTGTAACCCAGGCTGCCATCGGCGTTGGCGATGATGTCCAGCGTGTAGGGCGCACCCGCCCGGAAGTCGTTGTCGAAATCGCGTTGGTTGGCCACAGTGCCCTGGGAAAGGTGCAGACGCTGATCACCCGGCGCGCCGGTGTAGTTCGTACTTGTACGACTGACGTTCTTCGCACTCTCGAACGCATCAAAGCCGTTGTCGCTAATACTGATCTGTGTGCCGGTAGCCACCTGCAGATACTGCTGGCTGTGATCACCCTGATAGCTGTAGGTGCCGTCTGCGTTGCGTACGTAGGGCTGGATACCGCTCTGACTGCCGCTGAACCAGTACTCGCCGCTGGCGTTCTTGCTGTTCATCAGGCCGAACAGTTCATTTTCGATCTGCTTCAGCTCAGCCGCTATCGCTTCGCGTTCATGGTCGCCATAGGAGCCGTTACCCGCATGCCCAGCCAGATCACGGGCGCGCTGCGCCACGTTGATCATCGATTTGAGAATGCTTTCTTCCTGGGTCAAGGAATTGGTGGCATCGGTCATGTTGGCCTTGTACTGGCCCAACAGGTTGGCCTGCTGTTCCAGCTGCAACAGACGTGCCGAACCTACCGGGTCGTCAGCCGGGGTCTGGATGCGCACGCCGGTGGTGAGTTGCTGGTGAGTCTTGGCCAGCTCCGCGTAGCCCTTGTTGTAGCTGGAGACGTGGGAGTTGAAGACCTGATTCGTCGACAGTCGCATAGTCGTCTACCTGACCTTAGAGAGCGCTGAGCAGCGTGTTGAAGGTTTCCTGGGCCGCCTTGATGATCTGCGAGGAGGCGGTGTAGTACTGCTGGAACTTGATCAGGTTGGCCGCCTCTTCGTCCAGGTTCACGCCGGACAGCGACTCGCGCGTGGCGCTGGCCTGGGTCAGGATCGCCTCGGTGGCGCCGTTGTCAGCCTTGGCTTGGGCGGTCTTGGCGCCCACTTGCTGAACCAGCGATCCGTATGCAGTGGTGAAGCTGGCGCCCTTGCCGCCGGTAACGCCGACGGTCTGGGCGTTTTGCAGGTCCTGCAGCTTCAGCGCGTTGCGGTTGTCCGACTGGCCGTCGCGGTTGAAGGCGATGGTGAAGCTGTCACCTTTGGCCGGCGAACCGCTGGCCGTGGTGGTGAATTCGACGGTGTTCGGGGCGGTGCCCAGGGTGAACGACAGCTCCTTGGACTGGCCGGGAATGAAGGTGCCCGGCGCTCCGATCGCGGTGCCTGTTGCGCTGTACAGGGTGTAAGACTGAGTCTTCACCCCGGTCGCCGGGTCCGTGGTCACCTCACCAAACACCAGCTTGACCGGCATCGCGCCTTTCACCGCGTCCTGCTGGGCAGCCAGGTCTGCGGGCGTGGCATAGATATCCAGATGGGTGTTCAGCTCCGGCTGAGTGATCGCGCCAGTGCCGTAGTTACCAGTGGAAGCGGTGCCGTTCAGCGGCGCGGCAAAGCCCAGGCGCTTGTGCTCGGTGAGCGCCACATTCACGTCACCGGCGGCGTTGCGGGTGGGGATCAGCGTGAAGCGATCGCCTTCAGCCATGGCGGTACCGCCTGCGGCGAAGTCCATGGTGAAGCCGTCAATTTCAGGGGCATCAGTGGTAAGGAAGGTGCCCATCGACTCACCGTCCGAACGCACGACACTAAATTCCGTGGGACTGGTGAAACGCACTTCGTAGTCGTAAATGCTCAGCTGGCTACTGTCGGTAATGGTGACGTTAAAGTTGCCGTTACCCTCATTCCCCGCCTGGGCAATACTCCGCTGCCCCAGCAGTGCCGGATCGTTGATATTGCCAAACAGCGTGGCGCCGAAATTGCCATTCAGGTCCAGGCCCTGAGCCAGCTGCTGGTTGACGCGGTCGGCCACCACCAGAGACAGGCGGCCCAGCTCGTTCATGGCCGGGTCCAGGACTTCGCTGCGGTAGCGCAGCAAACCACCGATGGAACCGCCCGTGAGCACGTTGCTGACGTCCATGCGCGAGGTGGGTGTCTGGAAGATCAGTGCAGTGCGCGACGGGTCATCCTGGCTGGGCTCGGCCACCAGCCGGTTGGCGGTATTGCCGATCACCAGGGGCTGGCCATTACCGAGGAACAGGGCGTACTGGCCGTCCTGGTCGACGGTCTTCACGCCCACCAGCTCGTTGAGTTCACGCACCGCCTGCTCCCGGGCATCGAGCAGGTCATTCGGGCTGCCACCGTTGGCGCCGGCGGTGCGAATCGCCAGGTTCAACTCGGCGACGGTCTTGGCCAGGTCGTTGACCTTGTTGGCCATGGTGCCCAGTTGCTGATTGAGGTAGCCGGACTGATCCTTGAGCTGGGTCTGTACCGAGTTGAAACGGTCGCTCAGCGATTGCGCCGAGCTCAGGAACAGCTTGCGCGAGGCCTCGTCGGACGGCTTGCTGGCCACGTTCTGCAGCGCGTCGAAGAAGCCGGTTAGCACGGTATTCACGCCCGTGCCGCTGTCGGCCAGCAGCGAGTTGACCTGATTGATGCTCTCCAGGTACGCCTTGGTGTCACCGTTCAGGGAAGTGGCGCTCTGCAGCTGCGTATCAATGAAGCCACTGTAGATGCGACGCACGTCCTGCAGGGTGGTGCCGCTGCCAATGAAGCCGGCCGGGCCGATGTACTGGCCACCCGCGGATTTCTGCATGACTTGCTGACGGGAATATCCAGCGGTATCCGCGTTGGTGATGTTGTGGCCAACAGTGTTCAGCTGGGCCTGGCTGGCCTGCAGCCCGGATACACCAATGGAAAGCAAACCTGCCATGTTTCAGTTCCCTAACTGTTCTTGTTCGACCCGGCGGCGGCGACCATCTGATAGGTCTGCAACTGGCGGGCGATCTGGTTGACCTTGCTGGCGTACTGCGGGTCAGTGGCGTAACCGGCCTTCTGCAGTTCGCTCATGAACCTGTCCGGGTTATCGGCGGACTTGAGGGCTTCTTGATAGCGGCCATTGCCCTGCAGGAAGTCCACGTAGTCCTCGAAGCTCTGGGCGAAGGAGTCGTAGGCGCGGAAACGCGCGCTCTCTTTCACCGGCTGGCCGTTGTAGTACTCGGTGGTCAGCGTTTCGGCGCTGGCACCCTGCCAGCCGCCGTGGGCCTTGATGCCGAACAGGTTATGACTGCTGCCGTTGTCGCCCTGGATGATCGAGGCGCCCCAGCCGGTTTCCAGCGCGGCCTGGGCGACCAGGTAGCGCGGATCGACGCCCAGGCGGCGGGCGGCGTTCTCGGCCATCGGCAGCAGGGCCGCGGCAAACTGTTCAGGGCTCTCGAAGCGCCCCGGCAATACATTGCCGCTCGACGGGTGCCAGCCCAGATCCACCAGCGGCTTGCCATCCTGCGCGGCGTCGATGGGCGCGGCGGACACGTTTGGCGGGTTTTCGCGGCGGGCACTGACCGTCACCGGCAGATGGGTCAGGCGTCGGGCACGCAGGGCGGCGCGGTCGTCGCGCACGGCTTCGACCTCTGTCGCAGCAGCCGCATCCAGTGGGGTCGCAACCTGGCCCAGCACCGCCTGATCCGGCGTGGCGAACGGATTGGGCCGATGGCTACCCTTGCGCTCGGTCATCTGGCGCACCAATACATCGGCCAGGCCGATGCCGCCGCCCTCGCGGGACAGGGTCACTGCCAGCTGCTGATCGTGCATCTGCTGGTAGTGCTTGGTGGTTTCGGTGTTCAGGAAGCTGTCGCCAGTCAGCGCCTGGTTGGCGCTGCGCATGGCCTTGAACATCTCGTTGACGAACAGCGACTCGAACTCCTGCGCGACCTTGCGCACGTTGGCTTCGCTGTCGCGATCCTTGCCGGTCTTCAGCTGGTTGAGGCGGTTGAGGTCGGTGTAGGCACCGCTGTCCCCAACCCCGGGCACTCGGGACTTCATGGCGCCTCCGTCAGATCACGATCAGCTCGGCCTGCAGCGCGCCGGCCTGCTTGAGGGCTTCGAGAATGGCCATCAGGTCGCTGGGCGCCGCGCCCACCTGGTTCACGGCACGAACGATCTCATCCAGCGTGGTGCCCGGAGCGAACTTGAACATGGGGTTGCGCTCCTGCTCGGCCTTGATGCGCGAGTTGGGCACCACCACGGTTTCGCCTTCGGAGAACGGCGCCGGCTGACTGATGATCGGGTCCTCGCTGATGCTGACCATCAGACTGCCGTGGGTCACCGCCGCCGGCGCCACGCGCACGTTCTGGCCGATGACGATGGTGCCGGTGCGCGAGTTGATGATGACCTTGGCGGCGGCCTGGCCCAGATCGATCTCCAGGTTTTCCAGGATGGCGATGTAGTCGACGCGCTGGTTGGGATCCAGCGGTGCGCTGATGCGCACCGACGCGGCGTCGATGGCGTTGGCCACGCCCGGGCCGAGCAGATCGTTGACGCGATCGACGATGTTCTTGGCGGTGGTGAAGTCCGGACGGTTGAGGTTCAGGGTCAGGCTGTTGCCTTGGCTGAACGCGGTCGGCACCGCACGCTCCACCGTAGCCCCCGAGGGGATGCGGCCGCTGGACGGCACGTTGACGGTGATCCGCGAGCCGTCGTTGCCGCTGGCATCGAAGCCGCCAACCACCAGGTTGCCCTGGGCGATGGCGTAGATGTTGCCGTCAATCCCTTTGAGCGGCGTGAGCAGCAGGCTGCCGCCACGCAGGCTCTTGGCGTTGCCGATGGACGACACGGTGATGTCGATGGTCTGGCCCGGCTTGGCGAACGGCGGCAGGTCGGCATGGATGGACACGGCGGCGACGTTCTTCAGCTGCACGCTGCCGATGTTGGCCGGAACCTTGATACCGAACTGGGTCAGCATGTTGTTGAAGGTCTGCAGGGTGAACGGCGTCTGGGTGGTCTGGTCACCCGTGCCGTTCAGGCCCACCACCAGGCCGTAGCCGATCAGCTGGTTGCTGCGCACACCCTGGATGCTGGCGATGTCCTTGAGGCGCTCGGCCTGGGCCGTCAGGCTGGCCACCAGGCCAAGGGCGAGAAGCAGGTATTTGATCATTGAGCCGACTCCCGTCGGCGGCCAGGAAAACGCTGACCGCCCTACGTCCTGTTGCGTACCTTGTGACCACCCCCACGCCATAGAAAGGCATAGGGTGGACAACGTTTTTCTTGTCCACCAATCCCGGTGAACTCCGCGCGTACCGTTGGCGGCCAGGGAAAGCGCTGACAGCCCTACGCCGCGCCTACCCGCACTCATCAGAACGGCCACAGCGGGCTCATGAAGAAGCGGTCCAGCCAGCCGGGCTGGCTGGTGTTGGCAAAGGCGCCGGTACCGGAATAGGTGATGCGCGCATCCGCCACGCGGGTCGAGGGCACGGTGTTGTCGGTGCCGATGTCCTCGGAACGCACCAGGCCGGCAATACGCACCAGCTCCTCGCCAGTATTCAGGGTCATCCACTTCTCGCCACGCACCGCCAGGATGCCGTTAGGCAGCACCTCAGCCACGGTGACAGTGATCGAGCCCGTGAGACTGTTGCTCTGCCCGGCCTTGCTGCTGCCGCTGGTGTCGCGCTCGGCGTCGTACTCGGCGCCAAGCGTCATGCGACCTCCGGTGAACGGGTTGGTGGTGCTGACCGCACCACCGAACAACGAGGTCAGGCCGATGCTCGCGCTGCTGTCCTTCTGCAACTGGGAGTTGGCGCTCTTGCTGGCCTGGGTCTTCTCATTGAGGGTGATGGTGATGATATCGCCGACCCGGTACGCCTTGCGGTCATCGAACAGGTTCATGCCGAAGCCCGGCTGGTAGATGGCCCCGTTGTTCTGCTCCACCGGGAGCGGCGTACGTGGCAGCACAGGCGCGTAGTACGGCTCATCGGGCTTGGGCGGCGGCGACATGCAACCACTCAGCAGGACCAGGAACATCAGGGACAGTAGCAGCCGGAACATGGATACGACCTCTGGAACTCGCTAACCGCGAGAAGCCTTACAGCTGCTGGGTCACGAAGCCCAGCATGGAGTCGGCGGTGGAAATCACCTTCGAGTTCATCTCGTAGGCGCGCTGGGTGGTAATCATGTTCACCAGCTCTTCCACGGTGCTGACGTTGGAGTTCTCCAGGGTTTCCTGCAGCACGCTGCCCAGGCCGTTCACGCCCGGCTGACCGACCTGCGGCGCGCCGCTGGCGGCGGTCTCCAGGAACAGGTTGCCACCCACCGCCTGCAGGCCGGCCGGGTTGATGAAGTCGGCGGTCTGGATATTGCCGATCACCTGCACGGCAGCGTCACCCGCAACGGTGATGGACACGGTGCCGTCCTCGCCAACGGTGAACGTCTGGGTTTCCGGCGGCACGACAATCGCCGGTTCCAGCGCATAGCCGCTGGCGGTCACCACCTGGCCTTCGGAGTTCAGGTGGAAGGTACCGTCGCGGGTGTAGGCCACGGTGCCGTCCGGGGTAAGGATCTGGAAGAAACCCCGACCGTTGATGGCCATGTCCAGGGGCTGGTCGGTGGTCTGCAGGCTGCCTGGGTTGAAGTTCTTCTGGGTGCCGACAATGCGCACACCGGTGCCCAGTTGCAGGCCGGAGGGCAGCTCGGTGTCCTGGGTGGTATTGGCGCCCGGCTGACGGCGAACCTGGTAGAGCAGGTCCTGGAACTCGGCACGGTCCTTCTTGAAACCGGTGGTCGAGACGTTGGCCAGGTTGTTGGAAATGGTGGTCAGGTTCATGTCCTGGGCGGACAGACCGGTCTTACTTACCCACAGGGCCGGAAGCATTGGAAATCTCCTTCATTCGGCGCCGCCTGGCGCCGTCTCGAATCAACTGATCTGCATGACCTTGGTCATCGCCGTGGCATCTTCCTCGGCGGTGCGCATCAACTTCACTTGCAGCTCGAACTGGCGGGACAGGGCCAGGATGGAGGTCATCTCGGCCACGGCATTCACGTTGCTGGTCTCCACGAAACCGGAAACCAGCTGGACATTGGCGTCGGCCTCAACGGGGCCGCCGGCGTGGTGGATCAGGCCGTCGAGGCCCTTTTCCAGGTTCGCGGGGTCCGGATTGACTAGCTTGATGCGGTCCACCACGGCCATCACATTGGGGTTCTCGCCCAGCGCGCGGACGCTGATGGTGCCGTCGCGGCCGATCTCGACCTTCTGCTCCGGCGGAATCACCACCGGGCCGGCATTGCCCATCACCGGCAAATCGTTGCCGGCGCGCAGGATGCCCACGGAGTCGATCTTCAGGCTGGCCGTGCGCACATAGGCTTCCTCGCCAAGCGGGGTCTGCACGGCGATCCAGCCGTCACCCTCGATGGCGATATCCAGCTCGCGACCGGTTTCCTGCAACGCTCCGGGAGTGAAATCGGTGGCGGGGCGCTCGGTCATGGCATAGGCGCGCGCCGGCAGGCTGTCGCCGAACACCGGCATGGAACGCGCCTGCTCGAAGTCGCGGCGAAAGCCGCTGGTGGAGATGTTGGCCAGATTGTTGGCGTGCAGGCGCTGAGCCAGAGTGTTCTGGCTGGCACCGGTCATCGCCACGTAAAGCATCTTGTCCACTTCAATCCTCCGGCAGGTTCTTGCCGCCCTTGCGGGCTTTGCCAGAGAAGGAGCAAGCATCGTGCCAGATGCGAAGTACCGCACATGACCTGTAGGAGGGGCTTTAGCCGCGACGCTTCTTTTTGGGGGCTGCAGCATCGTAGGGTGGATCGCGCTTCACCGATCCACCGAGCGCGCCATGCCGGCGCGATGGTGGACAGGAATAGCGCTGTCCACCCTACATCGGGCCAAACAAAAAACGGGAGCCCGCAGGCTCCCGTTTCCTTATTCGCGCAACCATCAGGTCATGTTGATGGTGGTCTGCATGACGGTGGTCTGGGTGGTGACCGTCTTGGCGTTGGCCTGGTAGTTGCTCTGCGCCTTGATCAGCTGTACCAGCTGTGCGGTCAGGTCGACGTTGGATTCCTCCAGCGCGCCGGCCTGGATGGCACCGAAGGTGCCGGTCTTGGCCATGCCCTCGATCGGTACGCCCGAGGCATAGGTTTCCACCCAGGCGGTACCGCCGACCGGCTTCAGACCCTGCGGGTTGGAGAAGTTCACCAGCATCACCTGACCGATCAGCTTGGACTGGCCATTGGTAAAGGCGGCGAACATGTTGCCGGTTTCGTCGATGTTCAGGCCGGAGAGCTGGCCTGTAGCGTAACCATCCTGGTTCTGGCTGGTGACGGCGGAGACGGCGTTGTATTGAGTCATGTTGCTAAAGTCGACATGCACCCCGGTGGCACTGGCGACCGAGCCGTTGGACTGCCAGGCACCTGTGGCCGGATTCAGCTCAGCCGGCTCCCAGGCGGTAAGATCAATACTGGTCGGGCTCGGCAGTGCCGTATCCAAGGTGCCGGCCGAGTTGAAGGTCAGAGTGGTGCTCATGGCACTAAAGTCGTTCGGAACTACCGGCACCGTAGGGTTCAGGCCATCGATCTGGGTCAACATTTCCCATTCATTACCGCTGCGCTTAGCAAAGTACTGGGTCAGGGTATGGACGTTACCCAGCGAGTCATACACAGGCACCGAAGTAGACCAGTTGAAGGTATTCGGGTCCGCAGGATCGAAGGGATGCACCGCAGGATCGATCACCGAGGCGGTCGAGTCCAGATTGATGGTTTCGTTGATGATGCTGGTAGCCTTGGGCGAAACGTTGGACGTATCCACCCGCAGATCGGTCTTCTTGCCCTGCAGAATCTGCCCACCGACACCCACTTCGTAGCCTTGCAGGCGGAAGCCGGAGCTGTTCTGGATATAGCCATCCTTGTCGGTACCGAACTCACCGGCACGGGTGTACATCATCTGCCCCTGGGCGCTCAACGCGAAGAAGCCATTGCCGTTGATGGCCAGGTCCAGGCTGTTGCCGGTGTGGTTGATATTGCCCTGGGTGAACTGCTGGGAGATGGCAGCGGTGCGCACACCGGAACCGGCGACCTTGCCGCCGGTGCCGAGGATGGAGGCCGAGTAGACGTCGGCGAATTCGGCGCGCGAACCCTTGAAGCCGGTGGTGGCGACGTTGGCGATGTTGTTGCCGGTAACCGCGAGATCCTTGTTGGCCGCGGCCAGACCGCTCAGGGCGACGTTGAACGACATGGTGAAACTCCTTTCAGAATCCGGTTATTGGCCAATGGTCAGGACGCTGGAGAGCGGCAAGCGCCCCATGCCTGCAAGGTTCAGGTACATTTCGCCGCCCGCCAGGGTAACGCTGTTGACGGTGGCCGGCAGGAAGGTGGACAGCGCGGTGGGCGTGCCGTCGATTTCGGCTTCCGCCACGAACTTGTAATTGCCGGAGGGCACTTTCTCACCCTGCTCGTTGACGCCATCCCAGATGAAATCGACGGTACCGGCGCTCCAGTCGCCCATGGGCAGGGTTTTCACCAGGTTACCCTTGTCGTCATAGACCTTGACCGTCAGGTTGCTGCCATTGGCCGGCATCATCACGTTGCCGGTCAGGCTGCTGCTGGTGTCGACCAGCGACTTGTCGGTCTCGACAATCACCGAGCGACCGACCAGGGAGGACGCCTGCAGCGCCTGGGACGACTGGTAGCTGCCCATGAAGGACTCCACCGTCGAGTTCAGGTTGTTCATGCTCTCCAGGCTGGAGAACTGCGCCAGCTGGGCGACGAACTGGGTGTTGTCCTGCGGATCCAGCGGGTTCTGGTTTTCCATCTGCGCGACCAGCAACTGCAGGAAGGAATCCTTGCCCAGGGCGCTGTCGCCGGTGGTGCTCGGCTTCTGCTTCAGCTGGTACTGGTCGAGAATGGATTGCGAGGTATTGGTATTAACGGTGCTCATGATCCTTCACCTTACTGACCGAGGGTCAGCACCTTCTGCAGCATGGTCTTGGCGGTATTCATCATTTCGGTGTTGGTCTGGAAGGCGCGGCTGGCGGAGATCATGTCAGCCATTTCCTCGACCACATTGACGTTCGGGTAGTAGACGTAGCCGTCCTTGTCCGCCGCCGGGTGGGTCGGCTCGTAGCGGGCCTGCAGTTCGGCCTGATCCTCGACGATGCCGGCGACGCGCACGCCGTAACCGGCGGCGTCCTGCTCGGCAAACAGCGACTGGCCGGCCGGATTGACCTGCTCCTGCAGCACGGTGGCAAACACCGGCTTGCGAGCGCGGTAGGTCTCTTCCAGGCTGGAGGACACGGTCTCGGCGTTGGCGATGTTGCTCGCCACGGTGTTCAGGCGGGTGCTCTGAGCGCTCATGCCGCTACCGGCGATGTTGAATACGTTGGTCAGCGACATGGCTTATTCCCCCTTGATGGCCGACATCAGGCCTTTGAACTTGCTGTTGAGGAAGGTGAAGCTGGCCTGGAAATCCACCGCGTTCTTGGTGTAGGCGGCCTGCTCGACCTGCGCGTCCACGGTGTTGCCATCGATGGACGGGTGATGCGGGGTGCGGTACTGCAGCGACTCGGCGCTGAACGACACGCCCTCGCCCTCGATATGCCGGGCGCTGGTGCGGTTCAGGTTGAAGGTGCCGTTCTTGCTGGTCTGGCTGGCCAGCACGCTGGAGAATTCCAGATCACGCGCCTTGTAGTGCGGCGTATCGGCGTTGGCGATGTTGTTCGCCAGCACCTCGGCCCGCTGCGCGCGGAAGTTCAGGGCCTTCTCGTGAATCCCCAGCGCCTTGTCGAAACTGATAGCCATGTGCCCTTCCTCGAATCGTTTGCCGGGCGCCGTTGCCGGTCGCCTTGCCTGCCCAAAGGAAAGCAAGCACTGTGCCAGCCGAACAAACCCTTTGATTTCAGGCACTTAGAGCAATGACCCCTGGGCGAGAAACGCGGCAGGCGGCACCCGCTTGCCGCTCGACGGCAAAGGCGACTGCCAGGGCGAAGGCCAGCGCACCCGTGGGAGCGAATTCATTCGCGAGCTCTTGGGGATTGCACGAAAGAACTCGCGGCCCAAGTCCGCTCCTACAAAAAAAGCCAAAAGCGGGGTCAGGTCACAGGTCCGGGGACACCACCTCGTCGAGCTCGATGCGCTTCCAGGCGGGCTCCGCACCCAGGCGCGCATTGAAGCGGGTATTGAAGGTGAACTCGTCGTCGCTGTGCAGACTCAGCGGGGTGCCGTAGGTGACCCGTATCGCCTCCAGCTCGTAGCCGAGTAGCTGCAACAGCGTCGGGAACAGGTTGTAGTGGCTGGAATTGTTGCGATTGGCTTCCAGCGCCGCCGCCCAGTCCAGGGTCTGCAGATTGCTGCCCTGCAGGACAACCAGCGGCACCAGCCCCTCCTCCACCACCGGGTCGCCACCACAATGGGTATTCAGGCCCGGGTTACCGCGCTCGTGCAGGTCCTGGCCATGGTCCGAGGTATACAACACCACGGCGCGACTCAGGTCGGCCCGTGCCAGCAGCCGCGAGAAGAATTCCCCGACATTCCACAGCAAGGTGTTGCGGTAGGAGTTGCGGTAGCGCAGCCAGTCCTCGGCCCGACCATCGAAACCGTCCCGCTCGCCGGTATCGCCGATGTCCAGGTAGCGGCCGCGCGGCAACGCCGGCTGGTAGCGCAGGAATTCGTCAGGGAACTTGTCGTGCACCGGGAAATGCGCGCCCATCTTGTTGACCAGGATCAGCTCGGGCCGGTCGTTGCCGAGCAGCTCGACCAGGCTGTCGGCCACCGCCATGTCGCGATCGCGCACCCGCACGTCGTCGTACTGGATGAAGGCGTCCAGCTCCAGCACTTCGTCCTTGGTCATCAGGTTCTGCAGGGCGCCGCGGGTACGCTGGGCGTCGATGTAGACCGTGCGCAGCCCCGCCTGTCGGGCGTACTGCCAGATGGACGGCATGGTGGAATTGATGCGCAGGTAGTCGTCACGGGTGCCACCGTAGCGCAGGGTCACATTGGTGTCGGCGCTGCAGTTGGCGATCGAGGCGGCATAGCCGTAGTTGAACAGGCTCACCCCGGGTGGCAGCGATTTCAGACCGCTGGCCACTCCCTGCGGGTGGTTGATATCCAGGTAATGGCCGGACACGCTCTCGTCGATGATCAGCACGATGTCGTGATCGACGACCCGGCCGCTGCGTGGCAGCGAGACCGGCTGACGCTCGCCCACGGTGTCGCCCAGTGCCTCATAGCTGTACAGCCCCAGATAGGCCAGCGGCGTATACATCATCGGCAGGCCACGGGCGCCTGCACCGGCACGCACGAACAGCACACTGGCCAGCAGCAGCAGACCCACCCAGGGCGCGACACCCGCCACCCACCCAGGTACCGGCGCGGAAGCCGGCCTCAGGCCGATGCCGAGCAGCAGCAGCACACCGGTGGCTCCGGCATGCAGGATGCTGTCGCGAAACTGGTGGTACGCCTCGTCGATGAAGGCATGTGAATGCAGCAGTGAAACGAACTGCGGGTAGGTCAGGTAATCGACGGTCACGCGGTGGTAGGCGTCGAAGAACACCGCGGCGCCGAACAGCGCCAGCGCGTATCCCCAGCGCAGCACCGCCTGCCGGCAGTAGGCAGCCAGGAACAGGCAAGCGACCAGGAAGCCGAACATTCCCAGAAACAGGACGGTGGCGCCCACCCCCTCGAGCTCGGCCAGGCGCCCCCGGTAATAGTCATGGCCGGAAAGAAGATAGGCGAGCAGCAGCAGAGGCTTCAGGAATGACATGGGGGCTTCCAGGCGACGCGGGCAATCCGCAGGCAACGAATCCCGGTGCGGCACCCACGCTTCCGGCTTGCCGGCACGACCTCCCCTCCCGCAGCGTACTACCCGAGTGCATCCATGCGACCAGCGAACCTGCGTCGTAACCGTTTTGTCACGATAGTCGTGTATAGCGCAGCGGCAAGTCAGCCCGCCCGAAGGAGGACGTCTTTCTCTTCGGCACGCAACAGGTCCTCGATACGGTCACAGTCCTCCTCGCGGCGAATCCGCTCGAACAGACCCACGGCCTCCGGGTAACCGCGCGTCAGCATACCCAGCCACTGCTTGAGCCGCCCCGGCGCGTAGCGCGGCGCGAGCCGGTTGCGCGAGCGCTGCCAGAACTCGTGCAGCAGCGGCAGCAGCTCGCCCCACCCCATGGGCTCGACGACACGGCCGGCGCGGGCAGCAGCAATTTGCCGCGCCAGATCGGGCCGCGCCACCAGGCCCCGACCGAGCATCACATCCTCAACGCCGCTGACGGCCCGGCAGCGCTGCCAGTCTTCCAATGTCCAGACTTCGCCGTTGGCGTATACGGGCACGCGCACCGCCTCCTGGACGCGAGCCACCCACTCCCAGTGGGCGGGCGGACGGTAGCCCTGCACCTTGGTGCGGGCATGCACCACCAGTTGCCCGGCCCCACCATCCACCAGCGCACGCGCGCAATCCAGCGCGCCGTCGGGACTATCGAAGCCCAGGCGCATCTTGGCCGTCACTGGAATCGACGCCGGCACCGCACGCCGCACCTCCTCGAGGATGCGATAGAGCAGCTCCGGCTCCTTGAGCAGTACCGCCCCCCCGCGTGACTTGTTGACCGTCCTGGCCGGACAGCCGAAGTTCAGGTCGATGACCGGCGCGCCCATTTCACAGGCGAGGGCGGCGTTGTCGGCGAGACAGGCGGGATCGGAACCCAACAGCTGCACACGCATGGGCGTGCCGGCCGCGGTGCACGAACCACGCGCCAGCTCCGGCGCCAGCTTGAGGAACTGACTCTCCGGCAGCAGCCGGTCGCAGACGCGGATGAATTCGGTGACGCACCAGTCGACGCCGCCCACCCGGGTGAGCAGGTCACGCATCAGTTCGTCGACCAACCCTTCCATGGGGGCCAGGGCGATTTGCATGGGTATGACTCGTGGAGCGCAAGGGGCGCGTAGTGTACGGGGATGATTGCGCAGGCGGGAGCTGGCGCGGGTCCAGCACCGCGACCGGCTCTCTGGGAGCGGACTCGTCCGCGAGCTCGTCGGCGGCTGCCTATGGCTGTGTCATCACCAACGCCCGACCATAACCCTCAACGAACTCGGCCGGCATGCGTCGCGGGCGACCAGTGGACAGCTCGATGCAGGCAAAGGTGGTCTGCGCGCGCAGCAGGGTCACGCCATCGGCCGGGCGCACCAGCTGAAAGCGCCGCAGCATGCGCAGCCGGTGGTCGGATTCGACGATCCAGGTACCCATGCACAGCCACTCACCCTGATAGGCGCTGGCCAGGTAGTCCACCTCGTGGCGCACCACGGCCATGGCCCGATCCAGCCGCCGGTAAGCGGCCAGGTCCAGGCCGAGATGCTGCGAATGGCCCCAGGCGCAACGCTCCATCCACCTGACGTAGGTGGCATTGTTGGCATGGCCCAGCTCATCGATATCCTCAGCGACCACCTCCAGCTCACGCACGAAGGGATCGGGAAGATCCCACTTCATCGCGGCGCGTCCAGACTGGCGGCCAGCGAGCAGGCTTCGCTGGCCAGCTGGGTGATCTGGTCCCAGGCACGCGCCTTGACCAGATCAGCCGGGGCGATCCAGGTGCCGCCGACGCAAGCCACGTTGGGCAGACGCAGGAAGGTCAGCAGGTTGTCGACGTTGATACCACCGGTGGGACAGAAACGGATGCCGGTGAACGGCCCCTTGAGGCTCTTGAGCATCTTCACGCTACCGGTGCCATTGGCCGGAAACAGCTTCAGCGAGCGGTACCCGTACTCCAGCGCCAGCAGCACTTCGGAGGGTGTCAGCACCCCCGGCAGGTAGGGCATCTGTACATTTTCCGCCGCCAGCGCCAGGCGCTCGGTGCAACCGGGGCTGACAGCGAACTGGGCGCCAGCGTCGCGCGCCTCGAGAAACTGCTCGGCATGGATCAGGGTGCCGGCGCCGACGATCAGGTCCGGCAGCTCGCGGCGGATGATCGACACGGCCTCCAGCGCGCGTGGCGTGCGCAGCGTGACTTCGAGCACCCGGATGCCACCGGCATGCAGCGCCTGCGCCAGGGCCAGCGCACTGCCCACGTCCTCGATCACCAGCACCGGCAGAACCGGACGGGCCTGCTGCAAAATCGCTTCCATCGTCAGGCTCATGACACGCACCCCGCAATACGGAAAGAAAGGTCGCCCGGGCATCTACCCGTGCGACCCGCGCATGATCGCAAATACTTCGCGAACAAGGCCAGCGGATCGCGGCGCAGCCCCCTGTGGGTGCAAATTCATTCGCGAGCCTTCAGACGCGTTCCGTCCCCACAGCGCTGAGGCAACCGTGACCATGGTTTTTTTCGCGGTAAAAACAAAAGGGCCGCCACATGGGCGACCCTGGATTCCCGCAAAAAGCACGGGCAAGAAAATGGCGTCCCCTAGGGGACTCGAACCCCTGTTACCGCCGTGAAAGGGCGGTGTC
>NZ_JBOY01000017.1:0-11119 GCF_000647775.1 Pseudomonas sp. RL
TTGCCACCGCTAGGACCTGAACCTAGTGCGTCTACCAATTCCGCCACCTGGGCACATGAAACGATGTGTTGCCTTCGTTTCCGTGTTACAACGGCATCGCTGTCGTTGTGGCCGCGAACTATACGGACCACCTTTTTCCTTGTAAACCCCTGACAGCAAAAATAATTGTCCGGCAAAGCTGCCGTGCGGGCGCGATTCGCGCTTCAATAGACAGAGGGCCCGTTCCGCCCTCACACAGAAGGTGATTTTTCTTAATGGCCGATTGGCAATCCCTCGATCCCGAGGCCGTCCGCGAGGCGGAGAAGTACGATAACCCCATCCCCAGTCGTGAACTGATCCTGATGCGACTGGATGAGCGTGGCGCCCCGGCGACCCGCGAGCAACTGATCGAAGAGTTCGGTCTGACCACCGAAGAGCAGCTCGAAGCGCTGCGTCGCCGTCTGCGCGCCATGGAGCGCGATGGCCAACTGGTCTACACCCGGCGCGGCGCCTATGCCCCGGTGGACAAGCTGGACCTGATCCGTGGTCGGGTCAGCGGGCATCGCGATGGCTTTGGATTCCTCATTCCCGAGGACGGCAGCGACGACCTGTTCCTCAGCCCGGCGCAGATGCGCCTGGTGTTCGACGGCGACCGCGTGCTGGCCCGTGTGGCGGGCTTCGACCGTCGCGGCCGGCGCGAAGGCGCCATCGCCGAAATTCTCGAACGCGCCCACGAGGTGCTGGTCGGCCGCTTCTTCGAAGAGAGCGGCATCGGCCGCGTGGTGGCCGACAACCCGAAGATCCAGCAGGAAGTGCTGGTCGCGCCCGGCAAGCAGGCCGGTGCCAAGCATGGCCAGTTCGTCCAGGTGCGCATCGAGCAGTGGCCGAGCAATTTCCGCCAGGCCCAGGGCGAAGTGACCGAGGTGCTCGGCGACTACATGGCGCCGGGCATGGAAATCCAGGTGGCGCTGCACAGCTATGGCATCCCCCACGTCTGGCCCGAGGCGGTGGAACAGGAAGCCGCCAAGCTCAGTCCCGAAGTAGCCGAGCGTGACAAGCAGAAGCGTGTCGATCTGCGTCATCTGCCGTTCGTCACCATCGACGGCGAGGACGCCCGCGACTTCGACGATGCCGTCTATGCCGAACCGGCGGAGGGCGGTGGCTGGACCCTTTACGTGGCCATCGCCGACGTGTCCTTCTATGTGAAGGTGGGCTCGGCGCTCGACGAGGAGGCTGCCAAGCGCGGCAATTCGGTGTACTTCCCCGAGCAGGTCGTGCCGATGCTGCCGGAAGTGCTATCCAACGGCCTGTGCTCGCTCAACCCGCAGGTCGACCGCCTGGCGATGGTGTGCATCGTCGATCTGTCGGCCGCCGGCAAGATGACCGGCTATCGCTTCTGCGAAGCGGTAATCCACTCCCATGCGCGACTCACCTACACCAAGGTCAGTCAGTTGCTGGAGCAGCCGAAGAGCGCCGAGGCCGCGCAGCTGCGCAGCCAACTGCCGCAGGTGACGCCGCACCTCGAGGAGCTGTACCGGCTGTTCAAGGTGCTGCTCAAGGAGCGCACCGTGCGGGGCGCCATCGATTTCGAGACCCAGGAAACCCGCATCGTCTTCGGCGCCGACCGCAAGATCGTGGAAATCCGCCCGACCGAGCGAAACGACGCGCACAAGCTGATCGAGGAATGCATGCTGTGCGCCAACGTGGCCACCGCGGCGTTTCTGCAGGAACACGAGATTCCCGCGCTGTACCGGGTGCATGACAGCCCGCCGGCGGAAAAGCTGGAGAAGCTCAAGGGCTTCCTCGGTGAGCTGGGCCTGACCCTGTACCGGGGCAAGGGCGAACCGACGCCCAAGGACTACCTGCGCCTGCTCGATGCGGTGCGTGATCGCCCGGATTTCCACCTGATCCAGACGGTGATGCTGCGTTCGCTGAGTCAGGCGGTTTACAGCCCGGAGAATGTCGGTCACTTCGGCCTCAACTACGAGGCCTATACCCACTTCACCTCGCCGATCCGCCGCTACCCCGATCTGCTGGTGCATCGTGCAATCCGTGGCCTGATCCGCTCCAAGCGGCAGAGCGAGCACGTGGTACGCGTGGGCGCCGCCGCAGTGCCCAAGGCGCGCATCTATCCCTACGACGAGGAGCGCCTGGCGCAGCTCGGCGAAGACTGCTCGATGACCGAGCGGCGCGCCGACGAGGCCACCCGTGACGTGGTGAACTGGCTCAAGTGCGAATACATGCGCGACCGGGTCGGCGAGACCTTCCCGGGCGTCATCACCGCGGTCACCGGTTTCGGCATCTTCGTCGAACTCACGGATATCTATGTCGAGGGCCTGGTGCACGTTACCGGCCTGCCTGCCGACTACTACCACTTCGACCCGATGCACCATCGCCTGGCCGGCGAGCGCAGCGGGCGCATCTTCCGCCTGGGCGACAGCGTCCAGGTGCGCGTGGCACGGGTCGACCTCGACGAGCGCAAGATCGACTTCGAGCTGGTCGCCGAAGCGGCGGCGCAGCGCCCACGCGGCGAGCCGGCGGTTTCTGCGGAGAAGCCTGTCCGGGCGCGCAAGGGCAAGTCACCGGCCAAGGCGGTCGCTCCGGCGCCGGTCAAGGCCGAGAGGCCCAAGGCCACCAAGCCCGTGAGCGAGCCGGAAAAGCCGGCGCGCAAGAAGATTCGTGACCTGGACGACGAGCCGGCCTTCGACTGGCCGGACCCCGAGCCCGAGGCCCTGCCGCGCAAGCGCAAGGTGGCGCCGGGTACCCAGCCGGAACGTCCGGCGATCCTCGGGCATCGCAAGGCGCGTGAGCCGCAGGTCGAGTTGCCGGAGGAAGTACCGGCGCGGCGGCGTTCGAGCGAGAAGCCGGCACTGCTGTCGCGCCGCGTGGTAGGCAAGGTGCAGGTACTTTCCGCCGCCGAACTGGAGGTGCAGGTGGCCGCCGAGGTAGGCAAGAGCCGCGCGGTCAAGAAGGCGCTGCTCGACGAGGCCAAGGGTAAAGGCAAGCGGGCCTCGAGCAAGGCGAAAGACAAGGATTCCGGCAAGGCCGGCAAGAGCAAGAGCGGCAAGGCCAAGCGTGGCGCCGGCAAATCCAAGGCGAAGTCATGAGTGATCTGGAAAAGGTTTACGGCGTACACGCCGTGGAGGCGTTGCTGCGCCACCATCCCAAGCGGGTCAAGCAGTTGTGGGTGGCCGAGGGCCGCCAGGATCCGCGCATCCAGGCGTTGCTGAGCCTGGCCGAGGCGCATCGGGTCAACGTCGGCCAGCGCGAGCGCCGCGAGCTGGACGAGTGGGCCGAGGGTGTGCACCAGGGCGTGGTGGCGGAAGTCAGCCCCAGCCAGGTGTGGGGCGAGAACATGCTCGACGAACTGCTCGAGCGCAACGAAGGTCCGGCGCTGCTGCTGGTGCTGGACGGGGTCACCGACCCGCACAACCTGGGCGCCTGCCTGCGCACCGCCGACGCCGCCGGCGCGCAGGCGGTGATCGTGCCCAAGGACAAGTCCGCGACCCTGAATGCCACCGTGCGCAAGGTGGCCTGTGGCGCTGCGGAGGTGATTCCGCTGGTGGCGGTGACGAACCTGTCGCGCACCCTGGAAAAGCTGCAGAAGAAGGGCTTGTGGATCGTCGGTACTGCCGGCGAGGCGGACAAGGAACTCTATGATCTGGACCTCACCGGCCCGACCGTGCTGGTGATGGGCGCCGAGGGCAAGGGTATGCGCCGCCTGACCCGCGAGCACTGCGACTTCCTGGCGCGCCTGCCGATGGCCGGCAGCGTCAGCAGCCTGAACGTTTCCGTGGCCACCGGCGTGTGCCTGTTCGAGGCGCTGCGCCAGCGTCGCCGGCCGGCCTGACCGGCGGAGCGAATAATCGGCGTCGCGCCTTGCCTGGCGCCGGTTGCCTCTCTAGAATGTCGCCCCTTGCCCTGCCGGCAGGCGTTCGCTCGCCTGCGGGGCAAGTCAAGAACGAGACATTCACTCCTTGCCTGATCGCACGCGCGGCAGGCTACAACCCGTAAGGAGCATTTATGCGTCATTACGAAATCATCTTCCTGGTTCACCCGGACCAGAGCGAGCAGGTTGGCGGCATGGTTGAGCGCTACACCAAGCTCATCGAGGAAGACGGCGGCAAGATCCACCGCCTGGAAGACTGGGGCCGTCGTCAGCTGGCCTACGCCATCGACAACGTTCACAAGGCTCACTACATCCTGATGAACGTCGAGTGCGGCGCCAAGGCCCTGGCCGAGCTGGAAGACAACTTCCGCTACAACGATGCCGTGATCCGTAACCTGATCATCCGTCGCGACGAAGCCGTTACCGGCCAGTCCGAGATGCTCAAGGCCGAAGAAAACCGCAGCGAGCGCCGTGAGCGTCGTGAGCGCGTCGAATCCCCTGAGGGTTCCGACGACAGCGACAATGACAGCGACAACGCTGACGAGTAATCACCGGATCTATTGAGGAGCCAAGACCATGGCACGTTTCTTCCGTCGTCGTAAGTTCTGCCGTTTCACCGCCGAAGGCGTGAAGGAGATCGACTTCAAGGATCTCAACACCCTGAAGGCCTACATCTCCGAAACCGGCAAGATCGTTCCGAGCCGTATCACCGGGACCAAAGCCAAGTACCAGCGTCAGCTGGCCACCGCCATCAAGCGCGCCCGCTACCTGGCCCTGCTGCCCTACACCGACAGCCACGGTCGCTAAGACCGTGCCGTCGACGACAGGCGCGAGATAGACAAGCATGCGGGCACTGGCCGACTTCATCATGCGCGGACGCACCCAGGCCATCCTGGTGGTGGCGGGTGGTGCGTTGCTGCCGATGCTGTTCTGGCTGAGCGCCGCCGCCGGCAGCCTGGTGCTGCTGCGTCGGGGGCTGAACGATGCCCTGGGCATCCTCGTCTGGGCCTTGCTGCCGGCCATTGGCTGGTGGTGGTTCGGCGAGCCGCGCACCTTGCTGGTACTGCTCGGCGCCCTCTGCCTGGCCCTGGTGCTGCGCGCCAGCGTGTCCTGGGTGAAGGTGCTGCTGGCCAGTGTGCCGTTGGGCGTGGTGTTCGGTCTGGTGCTCGGCAGCCAGTTCGCGGAGCCGATCGAGGCCGTGGCCGCTGAGCTGCAGAAGCTCATGCCGCAGGTCATTGGCAGTGGCTGGGAACAGCTGTCCGCCGCCGAGCAGGCCCAGGTTCTGGGGCTGATCGTGCCGGTGCTCACCGGCCTGATGGCCGCGCTGCTGCAGATCGTCACCCTGCTGTGCCTGCTGCTCGGGCGCTACTGGCAGGCGGCACTGTACAACCCCGGCGGTTTTGGCGAGGAATTCCGCGCCCTGCGACTGCCGCTGTGGATGACCGTGCCGCTGGTGGCCGGCATGCTGCTGGGTCCGAGCCTGGGCCTGCCCATGCTGGCGCCGCTGTGCAGTGTGCCGCTGGTGTTCGCCGGTATTGCCCTGGTGCATGGACTGGTCGCCGCCCAGCGTCTCGGACGCTTCTGGCTGGTGGGCCTGTACGTCACCCTGGTGCTGTTCATGCAACTGGTCTATCCGCTACTGATGGTGCTTGCCATCGTCGACAGTCTGTTTGATTTTCGCGGCCGCGTGCCCCGCAAGGGTTCCGGGCCTGCGAACGGTGAAGGTTAAAAGTTAAGAGGTAAGACTCAAATGGAAGTCATCCTGCTGGAAAAAATTGCCAACCTCGGCAACCTGGGCGACAAGGTCAAAGTTCGCAGCGGTTACGGTCGTAACTACCTGATGCCGCAAGGCAAGGCCACCCCGGCTACCGCCGAGAACGTGGCTGCGTTCGAAGCCCGTCGCGCCGAGCTGGAAAAGGCTGCTGCCGAGAAGAAGGCCGCTGCCGAAGCCCGCGCCGCTCAGCTGAACGAGCTGGAAGTGACCATCACCGCCGTTGCTGGCGATGAAGGCAAGCTGTTCGGTTCCATCGGCACCGCCGACATCGCCGACGCCCTGACCGCCTCTGGCGTGGAAGTGGCCAAGAGCGAAGTGCGTCTGCCCAACGGCACCATTCGCCAGGTTGGCGAATACGACGTCGCGCTGCACCTGCACACCGACGTCGAGGCCAGCGTCCGTCTGGTCGTGGTCGCCGGCTAAGGTCGACGAACTGTCTGGCCCCTTGCGGGGTCGGACGCGTAACATCAGGCACGTTTCGCTCAAGCGGAACGTGCCTGTTGTTTTTCTGCCGCAGCAAAACGTTGTCGAGACCCATGAACGAAATCAGCCTACCCGAGCAGTACGACCTGGAAACCGCGGCCCTCAAGGTGCCCCCGCATTCCATCGAGGCCGAGCAAGCCGTGCTGGGTGGCCTGATGCTGGACAACGACGCCTGGGAACGGGTCGCTGACCAGGTTTCGGATGGCGACTTCTACCGCCATGACCATCGCCTGATCTTCCGCGCCGTCCACGTGCTGGCCGAGCGCAACATGCCGTTCGACGTGGTGACTCTGTCCGAGCAACTGGACAAGGAAGGCCACCTGAACCAGGTCGGCGGCCTGGCCTACCTGGGTGAACTGGCCAAGAACACGCCCTCAGTGGCCAATATCAAGGCCTACGCGGCGATCATTCGCGAGCGGGCCACCCTGCGCAAGCTGATCAGCGTCAGCAGCGAGATCGCCGACAGCGCCTATGCCCCGCAAGGCCGCAACGGCGACGAGATCCTCGACGAGGCCGAGCGCAAGATTTTCGAGATCGCCGAGGCACGCCCCAAGAGCGGCGGCCCGGTGGGCCTCAACGACATCCTCGCCAAGGCCATCGACCGCATCGACACGCTGTTCAATAGCACCGACGCCATCACCGGCCTGACCACCGGCTTCTCCGACCTGGACGACAAGACCAGCGGCCTGCAGGCCGCCGACCTGGTGATCGTGGCCGGCCGTCCGTCGATGGGCAAGACCACCTTCGCCATGAACCTGGTGGAGAACGCCCTGCTGCGCAGCGACAAGGCGATCCTCGTCTACTCGCTGGAAATGCCTGCCGATTCCATCGTCATCCGTATGCTCGCCTCGCTGGGGCGCATCGATCAGACCAAGGTGCGCACCGGCAAGCTGGACGACGACGACTGGCCGCGCCTGACCTCGGCGGTCAACCTGCTCAACGACCGCAAGCTGTTCATCGACGACACCGCCGGCATCAGCCCCTCGGAAATGCGCGCGCGCACCCGCCGGGTGGCCCGCGAGCATGGCGAGATCGGCCTGATCATGGTCGACTACCTGCAGCTGATGCGCATCCCCGGCTCCAGCGGCGACAACCGGGTCAACGAGATCTCGGAAATCTCCCGCTCGCTCAAGGCGCTGGCCAAGGAATTCAACTGCCCGGTAGTGGCGCTCTCGCAGCTCAACCGCTCGCTGGAGCAGCGGCCCAACAAGCGCCCGGTCAACTCCGACCTGCGCGAGTCCGGGGCCATCGAGCAGGACGCCGACATCATCATGTTCGTTTACCGGGACGAGGTGTATCACCCGGAAACCGAGCACAAGGGCATCGCCGAAATCATCATCGGCAAGCAGCGTAACGGGCCGATCGGCACGGTGCGCCTGGCCTTCCTCGGTCGCTATTCGCGCTTCGAGAACCTGGCGCCGGGTAGCTACCAGTTCGACGACGACGAATAACTCGCCAGCGTCCGGCCGGCGAGGGCGTCGCCGCGCCGCTTTCGCCTTGCGGGCCCGGCTGTGAGGAGTAAGCTTTCCCGGGTCTTTTTCCGCTGCACAGGATTTCCCCATGCGCCCCCTCGTCGCCACGGTCGATCTGGCCGCCATCCGTCACAACTACGCCCAGGCCAAGCGCTGTGCGCCGGGGCGGCGCGCCCTGGCGGTGGTCAAGGCCGATGCCTACGGTCACGGCGCGGCCATGGTGGCGACGGCGCTGGCCGAGGAGGCCGACGGGTTCGCCGTGTGCTGTGTGGAGGAGGCCCGCGTGGTGCGCGCCAATGCGCCCAAGGCGCGCATCCTGCTGCTGGAAGGCTGCTTCGACGAGGAAGACTGGCGCACGGCCGTGGCGCTCAACCTGGATGTGGCGGTGCAGGGCACTGAGCAGGCCGAGCGCCTGTTGATGCTGCGCAGCGACCGCCAGCTCAACGTCTGGCTCAAGCTGGATTCCGGCATGCACCGGCTGGGCTTCTCCGCCGAGGAGATCCGTCACTGGGCCGAACGCCTGCGCGCCGCGCCGCAGGTGGCCGAAGTCAACCTGATCAGCCACCTGGCCTGTGCCGACGAACGGGGTCACGAGCTCACCGGCCAGCAGCTGGATTGCTATGTCGACCTTCAGGACGTGGCGTTCGACCAGCGCAGTTTCGCCAACTCCGCCGCGGTGCTGACCTTTGCCCCGGCGCACATGGACTGGGTCCGGCCGGGGATCATGCTCTACGGCGCCTCGCCGTTCGCCGGGATGAGCGCCGCCGAGCTGGGCCTCACGCCGGCCATGAGCCTGACCGCGCAGATCATCGCGCTGCACGATGTGCCGGCCGGCGACGGGGTGGGCTACGGCGCCGCCTGGGTGGCGCAGCGGCCGTCGCGCATCGCCACGGTCAGCTGCGGTTACGCCGACGGTTACCCGCGGCACGCGCCGTCCGGCACGCCGGTGGTGGTGCGCGGCCGGCGCGTGCCGCTGGCCGGCCGGGTGTCCATGGACATGCTGGCCATCGACGTCACCGACCTGCCGGAGGCGCGCATCGGCGATGCAGTGGAACTTTGGGGTGCCCAGCTGCCGGTCGACGAGGTCGCGAAGGTTGCCGGGACCATCGGCTACGAGCTGCTGACCAAGGTCACCGCCCGGGTACGCCGCGAGTACCGATCGTAGGCGCTACCGGCCACTGCCAAACCCGAGCGTCCTTGTCGGACTTGTTCACTTTTTGTGCTATATTCCGCGCCCTTTTTCGTATTGCCCCTGGTTCCGTCCATGACCGCCGTCAAGCCGCTGTTCGACTACCCCAAATACTGGGCCGAGTGCTTCGGGCCCGCGCCCTTCCTGCCGATGAGCCGGGAAGAGATGGATCGGCTCGGCTGGGACAGCTGCGACATCATCGTGGTCACCGGCGACGCCTACGTCGACCATCCGTCGTTCGGCATGGCAATCATCGGCCGGCTGCTGGAAGCCCAGGGCTTCCGTGTCGGCATCATCAGCCAGCCGGACTGGCGTTCCAAAGACGACTTCATGAAGCTCGGCAAGCCGAACCTGTTCTTCGGTGTGGCGGCGGGCAACATGGACTCGATGATCAACCGCTACACCGCCGACCGTAAGGTGCGCTCCGACGATGCCTATACCGCCGGCGGCGAGGCCGGCAAGCGTCCGGACCGCGCCAGCCTGGTGTACAGCCAGCGCTGCAAGGAGGCCTTCAGCGATACGCCGGTAGTCCTCGGCGGCATCGAGGCGTCGCTGCGCCGCATCGCCCACTACGACTACTGGTCGGACAAGGTGCGCCGTTCGATCCTCATGGACGCCACCGCCGACCTGCTGCTGTATGGCAACGCCGAGCGCGCCATCGTCGAAGTGGCTCATCGCCTGGCCGCCGGCCAGCTGATCGAGGCCATCACCGACGTGCGCGGCACCGCCTTCATCCGCAAGGACACCCCCGCGGGCTGGTTCGAGATCGACTCCACGCGCATCGACCGGCCGGGCAAGATCGACAAGATCATCAACCCCTACGTCAACACCCGCGACCTGGAAGCCTGCGCCCTGGAAAACGGCCAGCCGCCGGCCGAGGACCCTAACGAGGCCAAGCCGCTGGTGCTGCTGCCGCACCCGAGCCATGACCGCGAGCGCACGGTGATCCGCCTGCCGTCCTTCGAGAAGGTGCGCAACGACCCGGCGCTGTATGCCCACGCCAACCGCGTGCTGCACCTGGAAACCAACCCGGGCAACGCCCGCGCGCTGGTGCAGAAGCACGAGAACCTGGACATCTGGCTGAATCCGCCGCCGATCCCGCTGACCACCGAGGAGATGGACTACGTGTTCGCCGCGCCCTACGCGCGCGTGCCGCACCCGGCCTACAACGGCGCGAAGATTCCCGCCTACGAGATGATCCGCTTCTCGGTGAACATCATGCGCGGCTGCTTCGGCGGCTGTACCTTCTGCTCCATCACCGAGCACGAGGGGCGCATCATCCAGAGCCGCTCGCACGAGTCGATCCTCCACGAGATCGAGGAGATGAAGAAGGTGCGCGGCTTCACCGGGGTGGTCTCCGACCTCGGCGGGCCGACCGCCAACATGTACCGGCTGGGTTGCAAGAGCCACGACATCGAGAAGCACTGCCGCAAGCCGTCCTGCGTTTATCCGGGCATCTGCGAGAACCTGGATACCAACCACAGCTCGCTGATCGAGCTGTACCGCAAGGCCCGCGCGCTGCCCGGCGTGAAGAAGATCCTCATCGCCTCGGGTCTGCGCTACGACCTGGCGGTGGAATCGCCCGAGTACGTCAAGGAGCTGGTCACCCACCACGTGGGTGGCTACCTGAAGATCGCCCCGGAGCACACCGAGCGCGGTCCGCTGGACAAGATGATGAAGCCGGGCATCGGCTCCTACGACCGCTTCAAGAAGATGTTCGACAAGTATTCGAAGGAAGCGGGCAAGGAACAGTACCTGATCCCGTACTTCATCGCCGCGCACCCGGGTACCACCGACGAAGACATGATGAACCTCGCCCTGTGGCTGAAGGCCAACGGCTTCCGCGCCGACCAGGTGCAGGCCTTCTATCCGTCGCCGATGGCCTCGGCCACCGCCATGTACCACACCGGCAAGAATCCGCTGCGCAAGGTCACCTACAAGAGCGAAGGCGTGGTGGTGGTCAAGAGCGAGGAGCAGCGCCGTCTGCATAAGGCCTTCCTGCGCTGGCACGACCCGAAGAACTGGCCGCTGCTGCGCGAGGCGTTGCTGCGCATGGGCCGTGCCGACCTGATCGGCTCTGCCAAGCATCAGTTGATCCCGGCCCATCAGTCGGCCGGCGATGCGGGCTACCAGAGCGCGCGGCGCAAGAACTCCACGCCGGTCGGCAGCAAGAAAGCCGGGCAGGGCGGCAAGCTGCTCACCCAGCACACCGGCCTGCCGCCGCGCAGCCACGACGGCAATGCCTGGGACAAGCGCGAACAGGCCAAGGCCGCTGCCGAAGCCCGTCGCGCCGAGCAAGCCCGGGCGGGCAAGGGTGGCGCCGGCAAGGGCGG